>JANNWR010000119.1:0-2443 GCA_031408715.1 bacterium | reverse complement strand
CCCCGAGTTGGCGTAGAATGCCCGCATGATCGACATCACGCTTGGCGGGCTGCTC
This sequence comes from bacterium, assembly GCA_031408715.1. GTDB lineage: Bacteria > Eisenbacteria > RBG-16-71-46 > RBG-16-71-46 > RBG-16-71-46 > JAIOPA01. The sequence continues at coordinate 2,388 of JANNWR010000119.1, read as the reverse complement.
GGGCAGCCGGATGTGTCGGACTACCTGCGCGGCATCGTGCAGCGTGGCCGCTACGCCAACGCCTACCTGTTCCATGGACCGGCCGGCGTGGGCAAGTGCACTGCCGCACTCGCATTCGCGCGCGCCGTGTTGTGCGAGCGCGTGCACGGCGCAGCCGCGGTGGACGCCGGGCCGTCGTTGTTCGGCGAAGCGCTGGTCGAGCAGTCCGCGCGTGATGGCAATGACGCCTGCGGCGAGTGCCGCGGCTGCCGGTTGTCGGGCCAGATGCTGCACCCGGACCTCCAGTTCCTGTTCCCGCTCTCGGGCGAAGAGAAGACGCTCGAAGCGACCGTGGTCGAAACCATACAGCACATGCGCGATGACCCGCTTTACGTGTTCCAGTACGAGAAGGCGGCCAGCATCCGCATCTCGCAGACGCGCGAACTGCTGACCGAGTTGGGCTACCGCCCGCACACCGCGTCGCGCCGAGTGGTCATGGTGCGCGATTGCGACCGCATGCGCGAAGACCAGTTCTCGGCGCTCTTGAAGAGCGTGGAAGAGCCCGGCGCCTCGACCATCTGGGTGCTCACCACGGCACGGCTGTCGCGCGTGCCGGTCACGATCCGCTCGCGCTGTCAGCGCGTGAGATTCGCGCCGCTGTCCGAACCTTTGATCCGTGGCGTGCTGCAAGACGTGGCCGAAGTCGAAGAGAAGGATGCGCGCATGCTGGCCGCACTCTCGGGCGGTTCGCTGGCGCGCGCGCTCGCCATGCGCGATGCCGATCCCGGCATGCTGGCGCAGCGCGACGCCGCGCTCGCGCTGTTGTCGCCTGCACTGAGTGGCGACGTGGGCTCGCTCTGGGCCGCCATCCAGAAGACCACCGCGTTCGGCAAGGCCGGTCGCGAGCGGCTGCGCCAGACGCTCGAGTTCCACCAGCTCTGGCTGCGCGACATCCTGCGCCTGCGCTATGGCGCCGGCGTGGACCAGCTCGTGAACCGCGACCAGGTGAAACGGCTGGAGCAGTTGGCGAGTGGCATCGATGCCACCGAGATCCGCCGCCGGCTCATGGTGCTCGAAGAGGCCCTGCGCAGCATCGCCGGCAACATCTCGCCCGACCTGACGCTGTTCACGACGCTGTCGCGCGTCGGCGGCCAGCGCATGGGCGAAGGCGCCTGGCCCGCGCACGCGACGGCGCGCTGGGACGTGTAGCCGGGCAGGTAGTTGTGGTGGACGAGTGAGCCCGCGCCGTACCTCTACAAATGAGTGGTGCGCCAAGGCGCTCGAACACCTGAGCCACCCACCCAAGGCATGACGGGACAACACCTTCTGCATTCGGCCCGCTACTCCGATGGTGGTGCTGACGCAAAGTGGCTGGACGATTTAACACTCGCCATAGCCTCATTTTCGATAATTCCCCTTGCCCCCCCCCCCCCTGGGTGCGCCGTAACGTCGGGCTCACACGACGCCCTGTCGTGTTCAGGATGCGATTCCCGCCCGCGCAAATACCCGGACAGGTCATACGCCGTGCGCCGTGGCGAGATTGCGCATTTCACAGGGGGGCACGATGGCCGCGAGTCCACTCTATTCCGGCACACTGACACCGACGTCACGTAGAACCAACATCCGCCCGCGCCCCGATGAACAATCGGAATCAGCGAGGGGTGCGACGACCATGCGGGCTGCTTGTCCGCCGACGAAACGCGCACGCACGGCCGTCTTCCGATTCGGAGCCACTCTGCTCGCAGTTACATTGCTGACGGTATTGCCGGGACAAGTCAGCGGCGCGGGCGCGAACCTCGCGTGGAATGCCTGCCTGTCAGAAGGCGGCACCGCCAACAAGAGCTTCGCCTGCACGAGCAACACGGGCACGAATGTGCTGTACGGGTCGTTCGTGCTCGCTGCAGACCAGCCGCTCTGCACCGGCATCGAGGCCACGGTCGAGATCTCGGCCGCCGCCGATAGCCTTCCGTCCTGGTGGCAGCTCTTCAACTTCGGTGCCTGCCGCAAGACTTCCCTGTCGACCTCATTCGACTTCTCGAACGACCCCGGCACCTCTTGCAGCGACATGTGGCAAGGCGCGGGAATCGGAGGCGTCGGTGGGTACCATACGTACTGGACCACGCCACAGGTGCCGAGTGGGCTCGCCAGCCAGGCGCGGATCCGATTCGGCGCCGCCGTCCCGATCAGCTCGCCGATGCAACTGGCCGCCGGGGTCGAGTACTACGCCTTCAAGGTTCTCGTGAACAACGCCAAGTCGACCGGCGCGTCCGCCTGCTCAGGCTGCTCGACACCGGTCTGCCTGCTGCTCTCGGAACTGAATGTCGTGCAGTCCGACGGCCAACACGAAGCCCTGACTCAGGCAGCCACGTCCAACAAGGTCACGTGGCAGGCGGCCACGAACTGCCCCGG
>JANNWR010000118.1:0-3701 GCA_031408715.1 bacterium | reverse complement strand
CGATACCGACCGGAACAGGTCATTCGGGATCGTGACGGCCCGACGGCTGCCCCTGACTCGGGCTTCCCGGCCCCGCCGGCGTGCCGAAAACGCGCGAAGGCACTAGATTGCGGGCGTGAACCTCTCGAGACTCCGCACCGCGTGGCACGCTCCCGCCCTGTTCCTCGCCGGACTGGCCGCGCTTTATGCCGGGGCCCTGCGAACCGGGTTCATCAACGACGACTACCTGTTCCTGGAGGCCCTCCGTCGCCACGGCTGGCTGGAGTCGATCCTGCACCCGGCCGGGCTCGGAAACTACTTCCGGCCGCTGTCGCGCGAGATCTGGTTCGGGGTCGTCGGCCTGCTGACCGGCGGCGAGCCGCTGCTCTTCCACGTCGCACAGTTCGCCGTGTTCGTGGGTGTACTGGTGCTGCTCGCCGACCTCTTGGGCGTGTTCGCCCCAGCGCGCGAGCGTGTGGTCGCACCGGCCGCGCTGGCAGGCCTGCTGGTGTTCGCGCTGTTGCCGCTCCAGTTCGTGAACCTGGCGTGGGTATCGTGTTCGCAGGACCTGCTGGCGTTACTTGGAGTACTGGGTTCGCTGGCGCTCTACCGGCGCGGCCGCACGGCGTTCGCGGTGCTCGCCTACGCCGCAGCCACGCTGTGCAAGGAATCCGCGCTGCCGCTGCCGGGCGTGCTGCTGTTGTGGAGCGTGCTCATCGAACGCGTGAACGCGCGGCGCGCGCTCGTGCGTGTGCTGCCGTTCGCGCTCGCCCTGGCACCGTGGGCCGCGGGCGAGACGTGGCTGCGCCAGACGTCCGCCAGCACCACACCGCTCGTGTTCCAACCCGGTGCTCTTGCCGCGGCATTCGCGCACCTGCTGCAGACGCTCGCGGGTGTCGAGCATGCAGCCGGCTGGCTCAAGTCGTGGGCTGACGCGCGGCCCTCGGTGCTGGCTTTTGGGCTGCTGGCGGCGGTCGCGCTGTTCCTGCCCGACCGTGCTGAAGCCACTGCGGCAGATGCCGAGACGCCGCCGCCCAGTCGCGGCGCAGCCGCGCTGTTCGCGCTCGGCTGGCTGGTGCTGTTCACGCTGCCCGTGTGGCCGGTGGCGTACTTCTGGAGCAGTTACTACTTCACCACCGCGGCGGTCGGAGCGGCCGTGCTGGTGACGCTCGCCGCCCGCCGGATCGCACGCTGGACATGGATCGCCGTTGCGGGCGTGCTGCTGTGGGCGCACGCCGCAGGGGTGGGCGCACCGGCATTCGCCGTGGTCGACGATCCGTGGATCGGCACCGGGCACTTCACGCCGTTCTACCTGCAGCGCGCCGCCGGATTGTCACGCGACATGCGCGCCTCCCTCGGCAAGGCGATCCCGAAGCTCGCCACGGGCTCGCGGCTGTTCTTCGCCACGCTGCCGCCATGGGCCGGATTCCAGATGGGAAACGGCCCGTCCGTGCGGCATCTGTACAAAGACGACTCGCTCGAGTCGCATTTCTATTCGGCATTCAGCGACAGCACCGCTGCGCGCCAGCCGTGCCGGTTCCTGTTCTGGAATAGCGTCGAGTTCGAAGCGCTATATGGCAAGACGAACGACCCGTTCTTCCAGGTCGGCAGCGACCTGCTGTTGCTGGACCGGCCCGAGGGGGCGATCTGGGCGTTCCGCCGCGGCCTCGAGTCCGGCGGCGAACGGTTGGACCATTGGTACTGGCTCGGCTGGGCGGCCCTGTGGAGCGGTCAGCGCGAGCTCGCCGAACGCGCCTGGAACGAGTGGGGCGCGCACGATGACAGCACCGCACGCATTGTCTGGTTGCGCAAATCGCGCGGCTCGCTGATCGACGGCGACACCTTGAAGGCCCGGCGCGAGTTGGTGGAGGCGGTGCGCGCCGGCATGGGCTATCCCGAGGCGCACGCCATGCTCGGCCTGCTGCTGCAGCGCGTGAACAGCAAGTACGCGCTGCTCGAGACGAAGGTCGCCGCCGACCTGAAGCCGGACGACTGGCTCGCACGGCGCGATCTCGTGAATGGACTGGTCGATGCCAGACTCGACGAGCCCGCGACACGCGAACTGGAACGATTGAAGATGATCATGCCGGATTGGCGCCGCGACAGTGTCGCCGTGTCGCTCGAACAGCGACTCGCCTTGCGCCGCGCACCGGCGAGCGGGATCGCCACGTTCGGATCCGGAGGAGTGCACTAGGAGGCGTTCATGCAGCACGGTCGTGTCGAGATCACACGTTTCACGAGCGACGTGTTACGCGGCAACCCGCTGGGGGACCCGCACGAACGCCGTGTACCCGTATGGCTTCCGCCCTCTTATGACACCTCGCCAACCCGGCACTACCCGGTGATCTTCGTGCTCACGGGCTTCAGCGGCCGCGGCCGGCAGCTCTTGAACGACAACCTGTGGAGCCCGTCGCTCGATGACCGGCTCGACGCGTTGGTGGCGGAAGGCTGCCCCGAGTGCATCGTGGTGATGCCCGATTGTGCAACGCGTGTGGGCGGCTCGCAGTACATGGATTCCGCCGCCACCGGGCGCTACGAAACCCACCTGATCGAGGAACTCGTGCCGTGGGCCGACCGCACCTATCGCACACTGGTCGCGCGCGAGCATCGTGGCGTGGCCGGCAAATCATCCGGCGGCTATGGCGCGATGCGTCTCGGCATGCGCCATCCGGGCGTGTTCGGCGCGCTGGCGTGCCACAGCGGCGACATGCTGTTCGAGTACTGCTATCGCGTGGACTTCCCCAAGGCATGTTCGGTGTTTCAGGAGGCCGGCGGCGTGCAGCGCTTTCTCGAGGCGTTCGAAGCGAGATCGCAAAAGGGCAAAGACGACTTCCTCGCCATCAACATCCTCGGCATGGCGGCGAGCTACTCGCCTGACGCAAACGCCGAGCTCGGCATCGCGCTGCCGTTCGACCTCGCCACCGGGCTGCCTCGTGACGACGTGTTCGCTCGCTGGCTGGCGCACGACCCGCTGCGCATGCTGCCAGCGCACGAAGCAGCGCTGCGTGGGATGTCGCTCTTGTTCCTGGACTGCGGCACGCGCGACGAGTTCCACCTACATCACGGCGCGCGCGCGTTCGTGCGCGAGCTTGCGAGCCGGGGCATCGTGCATCACTTCGAGGAGTATGCCGACGGCCACATGAACGTGTCCTACCGTTACAGCACGAGCCTGCCGCTCCTGGCTCGGGCGCTGTCGCCGGCCTGATCATGTCGGCCGCACCGCTCATCGTGGAAGGGCTCACGCGACGCTTCGGCCGCACCGAGGCCGTGAGCGGCGTGAGTTTGCAGGTACGAAGCGGCGAGGTTGTCGGATTTTTGGGCGAGAACGGCGCCGGCAAGACCACCACGCTGCGCTGTATCAGCGGACTGCTCGCTGCCGATGCCGGGCAGATCTGCGTGGCGGGCGCCGATTTGGTGCGCGAGCCGCGAGTGGCACGCGCGCGGCTGGGGTTCGTGCCCGATCGCGCATTGCTCTACGACAAACTCTCGGCGCGAGAGTTCCTGGCATTCGTGGCCGCGCTCTACGACCTCCCGGCCGACGCTGCCGAGCGCCGTGCCGAAGAACTGCTGGCGAGGCTGGAGCTCACGCCGCACGCCTCACGCACCATCGACGGTTACTCGCTCGGCATGCGGCAGAAGACGTCGATCGCCGCAGCCCTGCTGCATTCGCCGCCGTTGCTGCTGTTGGACGAGCCGCTGAGCGGCCTCGACCCCGCCGCCAC
>JANNWR010000117.1:0-11081 GCA_031408715.1 bacterium | reverse complement strand
GATGTCACGGATGACCTCGCGCCATGGCGCGGGCAGGCCGCAGCCGCAGACCGGTATTCGATGCTTCCGGGAAGGGTTCGTATGCTCATTCGCACGGACGACCTGATCGATCGCTGCACGCGCCTTGCAGGGGCGCTCGTGGTGTCGTGCCTGCTGACCGCGACCCCGGCCCGCGCCGAGGTCTACAACCTCACCGACCTTGGCAGCCTGGGAGGGGTGAGAGGCAGCGGTGCGTATGCATTCAAGTCCGGCTTCGCTGCCGGATACTCGTTCGTGCAGGGCTCGAGCTTCGTGCACGCCATGCTCAATGACCATGGCACGGTGCGCGATCTGGGAACTCTGGGGGGCACGCAGAGTCTGGCGCGCGCCGTGAACTCCGCCGGCGTCGTGGTGGGCTGGGCCTACGTGCCGGGCCTCGCCTGGCAGCGCGCGTTCCGTTGGCAGTCCGGCGTCATGACCGAACTGGGGACGTTCGGTGGTGATGTCAGCGATGCCATGGACATCAACGAGGACGGCATCGTCGTGGGTTCGGCCTACGACACCGACGGACGCGAACGCGCGTTCTGGTGGCGGGATGGGGTGATGCACGAACTCGGCACGATCGGCGGCTCGCAGAGCCGCGCCGTGGCGATCAACGCATGGGGAGACCTGGTCGGACAGTCCCAGATCGCCGGTGACGACGAGTGGCACGCTTTCCTCGGCAAGCCCGGCAGCCCCTTGTATGACCTCGGTACGCTCGGGGGGGCTGCGAGCGTGGCGCATGACGTCAATGATCAGGTGCACGCCTGCGGTTGGTCGTTACTGCAGCCGAACAACCCCGCCTCCCGCGGGTTCCTGTGGTCGGACGGCATCATGAAGAGCATCGGGACGCTCGGCGGCATCTACAGCGCGGCGTTCGGATTGAATGACCTCGACCAGGTGGTGGGAGCGTCGACGCGAGCGAACGGTCAGCAGGTGGCGATCCTGTGGAGCAACGACCAGCTGTTGGACTTGAACGCGCTGCTGCCGCCCGGCAGCGGCTGGCTGCTCACCGCGGCGTGGGACATCGATGCCGATGGCGTCATCGTGGGGGAGGGCGTTCGACCGGACGGCAAGACACGTGCGTTCATGCTTGCGCCCGCGGCGACCACGAGTGTGTCCGGTGGGCGCGCGCCGGCGCTTCGCTTCGCGGGCGTCACCCCGAATCCGGTGCGTTCGAACGCGCGCCTTGGTTTTGAATTGCCGAAGGCCGGGACACTGTCGTTGGTGCTGCATGACCTCTCGGGCCGGACGGTGCGAAGCCTGGCGACAGGGTGGTTCGGGGCGGGGCCGCAGTCAGTGGCCTGGGACGGTCGTGATGACGACGGACACGCGCTCGCGCCGGGGGCCTACTTCGCACGGCTCGTCACGGATTCCGGCTCCCGCAACCTGCGCTTCGTAGTGCTTCGCTAGCGACGGATCGGTCCAGGGTCCGAGCTCCGGCCGGCGTCCGAGATCGAGTCGGCGCAGCAACTTGAAGCAGCAACGTGAAGCAGCAACGTGAAGCAGCATCGTGGGCGCAGCATCGTTGACCCGTGCAAGTCCGCAATGCTACGCTTGTTGCCGCGTCACGACCTGACTTCACGGAGGCAGCCCTTGCGTCACTCGTTCACGAACGTGTTCTGGTTCTGGCGCGCCTATCGCTGGCGCGGCCGGGAGATCGCGTTCGTCCGTTGACGAGTCCCACGATCAAGTTCCCCGAGCCCATGCCAGCAAGGCGTGGGCTTCTTCGTTAGAGGAGTACCGATGCTCGTCATCCTCAAACCCCAGACCCCCGAAGCCACCGCCTCCGATGTGGCGGCACGCTTGCGCATGGCCGGGCTGGCGGTGCATCGCACCGAACACGACGGCCGCGTGCGGATCGCCGCGGTGGGCGAGCCGGGTGCGATCGACTGGAAGCAGGTCGAGGGCTGGTCGGGTGTCGAATCGGTCACCAAGCTGGGGCGTCCATTCAAGCTGGCGAGCCGTGCGTTCCATCCGCACGACACCATCATCTCGGTCGGACGCATCGCCATCGGCGGCCCGCACATCGCGGTGATGGCAGGGCCCTGCTCGGTCGAGGGCGAGGAGCAGATGTTCACCATCGCCAAGGCGGTGGCCGAGGCGGGAGCCACCGTGCTGCGTGGCGGTGCGTTCAAGCCGCGCACCTCTCCGTACGCGTTTCAGGGGCTTGGCGAAGAGGGCCTGAAGCTGTTGCGCCGCGCGGCGGACGCGAACGGGCTCGCCGTGGTCTCCGAGGTGATGGAACCCGAGATGGTGCCGCTGCTGGCGCGTTACTCCGACATCCTGCAGATCGGCGCGCGCAACATGCAGAACTATGCGCTGCTGCGCGAAGTCGGGCATACCGAGAAGCCGGTGCTCCTGAAGCGCGGGCTGTCGAGCACGATCGAGGAGTGGTTGCTGTCGGCCGAACATGTCATGGCGCGCGGCAACCGCCAGGTCATGTTGTGCGAACGCGGCATCCGCACGTTCGAGACGTACACGCGTAACACGCTCGACCTGAACGCGGTGCCGGTCGTGAAGGAACTCTCGCACCTGCCGGTCATCGTCGACCCATCGCATGGGATCGGCATCCGGGACAAGGTGGCGCCGATGGCACGCGCCGCGATCGCGGCCGGGGCGGATGGCGTCATCGTCGAGGTGCATCACGACCCCGACCGGGCGCTGTCGGACGGCGCCCAGTCGCTCTATCCAGCCCAGTTCGCCGAGTTGGTCCGGCAGATCCGTACCATCGCCGAGGTCGTGGGCCGCAAGGTCTGACCGGCCCCCCGGGAGCGCTGTTCGAGCTGCCCAAGTGGTCCCTTCGTAACCTTCCATTGACAGGCGTTTGGCCCGGATGTAATCGTTTACATGGACGGCCGGGGAGGGCCACTCGCGTACCCGTGCCATTCCTGTGCGAACCTCGTCCGTGCCGCGCGTCGCGTGACCGCACGAGCTTCGCACCGCCGCTCCTTCCAGGCACATCATCGGCATCCACAGCATCGTTCACGGCATGAGGGAGGTTCGCACCATGAAGCGAGTCACACTGCTCGCAGTCCTGTGCGCAGCGTCATTGACGCTCGCCGTCACCGCCTTGGCACAGACCCCGCGCAAAGACGCGATCTGGGCTCGTTCCACGGCCGGTGCGCCAATCGTTCTCGATGGCAACTTGAACGAGCCGGAGTGGGCGCTTGCCGAGAGCAAGACGCTCAACTATGGCGTCGACGCCGGCATCCCCGGCAGCGGGTACAAGCCCGAGGGCGGATTCCTGCCGACGGACCCGACGCGCGCCACCGTCAAGTTCCTGACGAACGGCAACTTCCTTTATATGGGTATCGTGCTGCCGGACGCCTCGATCGGTGGCTCGAAGAACTTCAACCGCTTCGACGGCCTGCTCATGGCGATCAAGGACCATCTCTCGGCCGGACGCCCCGCGGGCCCGGTCGAGCACTTCTATGTGTGGTGGGACAACGACGCGCTCGCCACGGATCCGCAGGCGCCGGGCAAGCAGCCGGCGTTTGCCGGCGGTGCGTTTGCGGCGAATCCGTCGTACTCGCCCCGCACACCCGCGCAGATCGCGGCCTGGGACGCGGTCACCATCGTGCACGGCGTCTCGAACCAGGATGCCGGTGGTCCCGACACCGATTGGACGGTCGAGATGAAGTTCGACCTGACTGCGACGGGCTACAACATCACGCAGCCGCAGGGCGACATCATCGAATTCAACCTGTCGATCTACGACTGCGACAACTACTGGCCGATCGTGCCGATCAACCTGGCCGCGAACCGCGTGTGGTGGCAGGGGCCATGGGGCAACTCGAGCGGCTACAACGAAGTCCGTATCTATGCGAAGCCGGCGATCACGGTGAACACCGTCAATCTGCCGGGCATCGGGCCGGAACTCACGGTGCCGAATGGCCGGAACTTCCCGTCACCCAACATCGACGGCCTCCTGAATGACGCCGTGTGGGCGAATGCCGCGCACTTCGACATCCGGTATGGCGACCAGGTGCTACGCGACAGCTATCCCGGTATCCTCAAATGGCGCAGCGGGCAGTTCCAGCCCACGGTCAATGGCGGTGAGGCTGCGATCCTCGACCCCGCGGATTGCACCGTGAAGTACTTCTTCCGGGACGACTCACTGTACCTTGGGTTCGATGTCCGGGACGCCGCAGTGCAGTCCTATCCGCTCACCGACCGCATGGACGGTTTCGTGGTCGGCATCTACGACCGGGTCCTGCGCGAGAGTTTCGACTCCACGCTGCAGCCGCACCGGCTGACGTTCGACGTCAGCCCCGCCGGCTCGGCGCGCACGGCCGACTTCCTGACCACGCTCGTCAACAATGGTGGCGCGCGGGTCAAGCTGGTGCTCAAACCGGGCACGACGCTCGACACGCTGGGCGCCAACATCGACACGGGCTACACAGCGGAGCTGGTCATCGACCTGACCAAGATCGGCTACCCGCCCGGCCGCGGCGATGGCGTCGTGTTCTTCAACGTCAATCATTACGACGGCGACTCGTTCGTGCCGTTCACGGACAGCTACGGCACGCGCACGTGGTGGGCGGCCGAGTACGACAACACGTGCTGCCCGGCGTGGTCGTACATGGACCCGCTCGAGAACGTGCTCACCGGCGTGCAGCCGCGCTCGACACCGAACGGCTACACGACGTTCGGCGCCTCGCCGAACCCGTTCCGCACGGCCACGCAAGTGCGCTACACGCTGCCCGCTGCCGCTCACGTGCAGCTCGACATCTTCGACCCTCAGGGTCGTGTCTTGCACAGCCGCGATCTCGGCGTGCAGGTCGCGGGCGAGCAGAGTGCTCGGGTCTTCGGGTTCAACGGCAAGACCGGCGTCTACCTGTACCGGCTGCGCATGACGGACCCGGCTTCGGGCACCGAGCGTGCAGCGCTGTCGGGACGTCTGCTGGTCGTGAAGTAACACTCGGACGAATGACGGGACCGGCGGCGGGCTCGACCTGCCGCCGGTTTTCTTCGGAGGCGGGATCCAGGTGCACGGGGAACTCTTGCCGCGAATGATCGCGGACGAATCGGCGACGCGGGTGAGGCGAGCAGCGGGGCATGGGGTGCCGGGCCGCTCGTGGCTGCGAACGTTGGGAAGAGTCGCTGTCGCCGTGGCCGCCGCACTCTCGATGTCCAATTCGCAGGCGGAGGCCGGCACCAGCGGACGTATCGCCGGCCACGTCGTCGACGCGAAGAAGGCTCCGCTCGCAGGTGTGAACGTCGGCATGATCGGTGTGCGGCTGGGCACGATCACCGACGAGCAGGGACAGTTCACCATCGTGAACATCCCCGCGGGTGCTTACTCCGTCCGTGCCGGGCTAATCGGCTACGGGAACATCACGACCACGAACGTCATCGTGTCGGCGGACGAGACCACCCGGCTCGACCTCGTCCTCACCGAGACCGCGTTGCAGCTCCAGGAAGTCGTGGTCTCTGCGAAGCGCCCGGTCATCGAGGTCCGCCGCACCAGCACGGTCTCGATCGTGCCGCGCGAGGACATCGCCAAGTTGCCGGTGCAGGAGTTGCAGGACGTCGTCAATCTGCAGGCCGGCGTCGTCGACGGCCATTTCCGGGGCGGCCGGCAGAACGAAGTGCAGTACCAGGTCGATGGCGTCAGCGTGAACAATCCGTTCGACAACTCGAATTCCGTACGGCTGGACCGCTCGCTCTTGGAGGAGGTGCAGGTCGTCTCGGGCACGTTCGACGCCGAGTACGGCCAGGCCATGAGCGGAGTGGTGAACGCTGTGCTGCGCCGCGGGGGCGAGAAGTTCCAGTTCGATGCCGAGGCGCTGACGGGGGGGTTCCGGTACAACGGATCGGCGCGTGGCCAGGCTTTCGACGGGGATCCGTGGTCGAAGCAGGACTTCCAGCTCACGCTCTCGGGGCCGTCGTTCTGGCGCAAGACCACGTTCCTCACCAACATGAGCGGGCATGTGAGTGACGGCGCTTACTACGCGACCCGACGATTCACACTCGCGCCGACTCCGGACGGTCGGCCAGAGTCCAAAATCGACTCGCTCGACGGAGATGGCAAGCACGTGCCCTTGAGCCGTACGAGGGAATGGAGCGGACTGTTCAAGCTCTCCAATCGGGCGTCCGAGAACAAGGAACTCGCCTACCAGTGCCTCGCCAACGCAGTGGACTCCCGCAACATCGGCTGGGACCTGCACCTGCTGCCGGATGCCGGCACGCGCGTGCGGTCGCTGAGCGTGGTGCACGGGCTGACGTTCACGCACACGCTGAACACCAGCCGCTACTATCAGGTCGATCTGCGTCAGAACTACAGCGACTCGCGCGACATGGCGTTCGACGACGTCACTCAGTGGCGTTATTATCGCTACGGTCGGTTGATCGGTAATCAGGGCTACGAGTTCGGGCGTCCGGTGCAGGGCGTCTCGCTCGGCCGGTTCCAGACGACGACGAACATGTTCGTTGCCAAAGGCACGTTCGTCGACCAGGTCTCGAACACCCATCAACTCAAGTTCGGCCTCGAGTACCAAGCGCCCAAGATGACTTTCGGCACGCCCGGCAAGCTCGAGTACGGTCCGATCCCGGGCGGTGGCATCGGCGTCCACCGTGTGACGGAGGACCACGCGGACTTCCTGCCCGTGTTCGTGGCCGGCTACTCGCAGGACCAGCGCGAATGGAACGACGTCACGTTCCGCCTCGGGCTGCGCGGCGACTGGTTCGATGCGCGCACATCACTGCCGAGCGATCTTGCGAACCCCGCCAACAGCATCCCGAACGTGCCGCAGTCCCATCCGCAGGCCACTAGCAACAAGCTCAATCTATCGCCCCGGATCGGGGTCTCGTACCCCATGTCCGATCACTCGGCGCTGTACTTCGCATACGGCCACTTCTACCAGTACCCGGCTTTCCGCGACATCTTCAGCAATGCGGACTACTCGGTGCTGAAGGATCTGCAAGCCTCACAGTCGGTCACGGAGAAGGGCATCCTCGGCAACCCCGACATCCGCGCTCAGCGCACCGTCCAATACCAACTCGGCCTCAAGAATGCGATCACGCCCGATCTCGGACTCGACTTCAACGCGTTCTACAAGGACATCCGCGACCTGCTCGGCACCGAGATCGTGAGCACATACAACTCCGCGCAGTACGCGCGCTGGACCAACGTCGACTACGGCAGCGTGCTCGGCTTCACCGTCCAGCTCGACCATCGCGCGCTCGGGCCGTTTGCGCTCGCGGCCGACTACACCTGGCAGCGCGCCGTGGGGAACTCCAGTGACCCACAGGAGACACTGAACCGTGCGGCCGCCGGTCAGGATGCTCTGCCGCGCCAGCTGCCGTTCAACTGGGACCAGCGCCACACGCTCAACCTCACGCTCAGTGCCGGCGATCTCTCGGCCTGGTCGGGCAGCACGATCGTGCGCTTTGCGAGCGGCCAGCCCTACACGCCCGTGGTCGTCGCCGCGCAGACGCTGCCCACGAACTCGGGCCGCAAGCCGCTCGGTTTGACGGCGGACCTGCGCGCAGAGCACCCGCTGGAGATAAGAAGTGTGGCCGCGAACTTTTTCGTGCGCGTGTTCAACGTGTTCGATTCGCGCTACTTCAATGGCTTCGTGTTCCCGACCACCGGTTCGCCGGACTATTCACGCGTCCCCGACGTCGAAGCCTCTCAGCTCGAGGACCCGAGCCGGTTCCTGGCCCCACGCCGCATCGAAGTGGGCATCACCCTGAAGCCGGAGAAGCGATGATCACGAGGAACCGTACCCGTCGCGCGGCTGCGACCACCGGACTGCTCGTGCTCGCATTCGCCCTGGCGGTGCCGACACCCGCCGTGGCGGGCGCGCAGGCGCTGGTGCCGGTCGTGCCCAAGGCGCAGCGCGGGCAGATCGGTGCGGAACGCACCGGTCAGCATGACGCCGCCAACATCCGCACCTTGTTCCACAACTTCGGCATGGTCGGCGACTTCCCGAACGACCCGCAGAACACCGACCTGTCGATCTTCCACTCCGTCGAAGTGCCGAAGGGCACCGGCATGAACTACAGCGACGGCATCACGCCGTTCGTGCTGGCGAAGGTCCGGCTCACCAATGGCCAGGACCAGTACATCATGGAGACCGGCTTTCGCGAGCGGCAGGCCGAGAGTCCCTACACCGAGCGCATCATGCGCTTCGAGCCGCGCCCGGGTTACTTCGAACCCGACCCGGTCAAGAACGCCGGCCGCTCGATCGCGATCAGCAGCGACGCGCGCACGTGGCCATCGGCGTGGCCCGACAAGTCGGACGACCCCAGTGATCCGGGCTGGTCGGGTGCGTGGAACGGCTACTTCGGCAAGCGGCCGGCCGCCGACCAGGAAAGCTACACGGTCATGGACGATGACTTCTATGACGCGTGGAAGCCGTACTGGTACCCCGACAACCGCGACACCACGCGTGCAGGGCTGGGGCTCAAGATCGGCGTGCGCGGGTTCCAGTGGGCGAATCCGCAAGCCGGCAACGTCATCTTCTGGCACTACGACATCACCAACGAGGCGACGACCGAGTACGACGACAACATCGTCTTCGGCCTGTACATGGACTCAGGCGTGGGCGGTTCGCTGTTGTCGTGTGACGGCATCTTCGAATCGGACGACGACAACGCGTTCTTCGACAAGTCGAGCGGCTTGAACCTGGTCTACACCTGGGACCGCTCGGGCCACGGCCGCGACCTGCGCGGCAGCTGCAGCCCGACGGGTTATCTGGGCTACGCGTATCTGGAAACGCCCGGCAATCCGTTCAACACCATCGACGACGACAAGGACGGCATCACCGACGAGCGCCGCGACGGCGGCCCCGGCACGCTCATCACGGGCCAGCAGGCCATCCTCGACTACCTCGTGGCGAACTACGACACCACGCGCTTCGTGGCCGCCTATGGCCCGATCGAGCGCCGGCCGGCGTATCGCGTGGGTGCGTGGTGGACGGGCGACGAGGACATGGACTGGCTCGCGGAGTTCAACGACCTGGGCGGCGACGGTGTCAAGGACACGCACGACGCCGGCGAAGGAGACGGCACGCCGACCGAGGGCGAGACGAACTTCGACAAGACCGACCTCAATGAGTCCGACCAGATCGGACTCACCGGCTTCAAGCAGAACCGCATCAAGGCGGGGCAGGGGAACCCGGATCCCACCACCGACGGCGTGCTGTTCTACACCGAGACGCAGAACTGGCCGGAACGGCTGTTCCGCCAGTTCACGAATCCCGATTCGGCGGCGCGCTTCGACCAGGCGCTCGCGGCCAACTACAACATCGGCTTCCTGTTCGCCTCGGGGCCGTTCAAGCTCAAGCCCGGCCAGACCGAGCGCTTCTCGCTGGCGCTGGCTTACGGCGGCGATCTGGACGAGCTGCGTGGCACGGTGCGCACAGTGCAGCAGATCTACAACGCCAACTACCAGTTCGCCGTGCCGCCGACACGTCCCATCGTGCATGCCGAGACCGGCGACCGCCGCGTCCGCCTGACCTGGGATGACGCCGCCGAGCGCAGCGTCGACCCCGTCACCGGCGAGTTCGATTTCGAGGGCTACCGCGTCTACCGCTCGACGGATCCGGACTTCCGCGACGCACGCATCATCACGAACGGCAATGGCACGAACACCATCGGCAATGGCCGTCCCATCGCGCAGTACGATCTGGTCGACGGCCGCAAGGGCTTCACCCGCAAGGTGGTCGAGGGCGTGGCGTACCAGCTCGGCACCGACACCGGGCTGCAGCACGCGTTCGTCGACAGCACGGTGACCAATGGGCAGGACTACTACTACGCGGTGTGCGCCTACGACTACGGTTTCGATCAGGGTGCCGAGCTGGATTCACTCTCGTTCTACCCGTCCGAGAACTCGTACTCGATCTCGTTCTCGCTGCGCGGCGGCTCGATCTTCCCGAGCAACGTCGTGAAGGTGCGGCCGAACCCGCGCGTGCCGGGGTTCACCCGAGCGCTCGCATCGCCGATCACGCACAGCGATGGGCGTGGCACTGCGGCGATCCGCCTGTCGGTCGAGAATTCCACCGAAGTTCCGGACGGCCACACGCTGGCGCTGCGCTTCATGTCGGACGATCCCAACGTGGTCGCCGCGACCCGATACGAGTTACGCGACAGCACGAGCGGAGAGGCACTGTTCCTGACCGGCTCTGACCTGATCGGGGCGGGCAGAGGTCCAGTGGGTGCGGGCATCCTGCCCATCGTCACCAGCCTCCCGAACGTCCAGGTCGATACGGACCTCAGTCGGTTCCAGTCGGGCTTGGCGACCAATGCCCGGCTGCGCGCGACCTATCAGCCCAGCCGGGATGCCAACCTGCGCCGCCCGGGCTACCCCGAGCATCTCCGCATCCGGTTCAGCGATGTCGTCGTGGACACGGGGCGTAGCATCCCGGTGCCACCACGGCCGGCCAAGGTTGCCCGCTTCCGTGTGTTCGCCGTCACCGACACTGGGGAGACCCCCGTGAAGTTCGTGTTCGTGGACAGCAACAATGACGGCACCCTGTCGCTCGGCTCCGAACGCATCGACGTGCTCACCCAGCCCGTCGTGCAACCGGACTCGGCGCGGGACATCACCTGGCGAATTGAGCTGGACCCCGCGGGGCCGCCTACCACCGGGGCGCTGGTGAAGCCGACCCTGGGTGACGTCTGGGACCTGAGGCTCAAGTTGCCCCTTGAGGGTGGCGACCAGTTCACCTTCACCACCACCGGCGAACGTTCCGGCACCGCCGCGACCGCGGGGGCTGGGAACGCTCCCTATGTGGTCCCGAACCCTTACATCGCCGCCGCCAGCTTCGAGCCCGCGCTCCTCAATATCCGCGGTCGCGGCGAGCGCCGCGTAGAATTCCGCAACATCCCTCGCGGCGCCACCATCCGCGTCTACACCGTGCACGGAGACTTGGTCCGCACGCTCAATCAGGATGGCTCGTTCGCTGGCTTCGTACCTTGGGACCTGCGCACGAAGGACAACCTCGACCTCGCGCCGGGCCTCTACATCTTCCATGTCGAATCGCCCGGCTTCCCCAAGGCGACCGGCAAGTTCGCGGTGGTGAAGTGATGCGCGCCATGACAGGGAACGTCGC
>JANNWR010000116.1:0-6019 GCA_031408715.1 bacterium | reverse complement strand
CGGATGTTGGCGCCGACCAGTTCGAGTTCGAGACCCGACCATGGAGTCTTCGCGACCTCCGGCTCGCTGTGTTCCGCCGTATCGGAAGCTTCGGCCTGGTCGGACGCTTCGGTGCGGGGCGCGAAGAAGAACGCACTGATGCCGCGCGATGTGACGTGAAGCTGAGCGCCGGGCGTGCGAAGCGAGTAGAGCACGCCGGTGGCAGCGCGGCCGCCGGGTCCGGCGATCTGACCGCGATTCGGCATCCAGCCCGGTGACAGGGCGCGCATCCAGTTGGCCGCACGCTCGGCCAGTGCGGGGTCGGCATTGTGGACGGCAGACGCCGTGAGGCCCGACGCGCCCAGCGGTACGACGACGCTCGTGGCGGGCTGCGCGTGGGGATCGGCCGCTGCCGGCTCCGCGCCCAGCACGAATGCGAAGATGGCGATGGCCGGAGCAGCGAATGCACGTTGGAACGGCGTCACGGGCGGACCTCCGTGAGGGGTCTGGACGTCAGTGGCGGGGTGCGAGTTCGCCGACCGGCCACACCAGACACAGTTCAGCGCCCGGCACGCCAAGGGAGAGACCCACGTGTCGGTTGAGCATATGGGCGCTCGAAGCTGCGCCGCAATAGCCGAGTTGTGCGCAGGGGAGCAAGGCCGAGCTGAGAGACGCTCGCGGCTGAGCGCCCGCGAGGCCGCTCGAGAACCGGACCCTGCGTGCTCATGTGGTCGATGCGCCCCGAACCGGCCCGCGCTCGGCATTTATCGGTGGACGAATGCGTGTGAGCGCATAGACTGTCGGCGTCCACGATGGCGAGCCGGGCCCGAACGAGGTTCCCTCATGCGCTCAGGAGCGTCACACGCCGCACTTGGAAGCCCAGCTGGTTCCCGGGCGCGCGCGTTGGTCGCGCTGCTCTCGATGCTGACGCTCTCGTCGCTGTTCGCCCTGGCGCGAGCCGACGCTGCGGCGAACAAGCTCCCGGTCGAGAATCCCAGAGCCCGCCTCGCACAACGGCTGCCGCTGGAATACGAGGGCGACCCGCCCGGAGTCCTCGCCAAGGCCGTGCCCGGTGCGGGGATCGCGAGTACGATCGCATTCGGCCGCTTCACGAGCACTCAGGTCAACGTGCAGGTTGTACTGGGAGCCGATGTCGACATCGTCGGTGACGCCGCGAACGAGCCGTCGCTCGCGGTCGATCCGACCAATCACAATCGTATGGTGATCGGGTGGCGGCAGTTCGATACCATCACCTCGAACTTCCGCCAGGCCGGGTTCGGCTACACCACGAACGGCGGGCTCCACTGGACCGCCGGAAAGATCCAGCCCGGGATCTTCCGCAGCGACCCCGTGCTCGATGTCGACGCGGGGGGCGCGTTCTTCTACAACAGCCTGACCACGAGCGGCGGGATCACGTCACAGGTCTTCCGGTCCAACAGTGGCGGGGCGACGTGGGGAGCCCCAGTGTTCGCGTTCGGGGGCGACAAACAGTGGATGGCGGTGGATCGCACCGGCGGGCAGGGCAACGGGCAGATGTACCAAGTGTGGAGCACCGCGGCGAACACCACCGCGCCCAACACGTTCAACCGCTCGGTCGACAACGGTGCCTCGTTCCAGACCCCGGCCGTGATCCCCAACTCCCCTATCTGGGGCACGCTCGATGTGTCGTCGGACGGTACGGTGTATGTGATCGGTGGCGACGGCAATGACCTGCTCACGAACTACGTGGCGCGTTCTACCAACGCGAGGGATCGCAACATCACGCCGCCGACGTTCACGAGTGTGCCCGTGAACATGGGAGGGCTCATCCGGACCGGTCCGCCGAATCCGGCCGGACTCCTGGGCCAGCTCGGGGTCGCGGTCGACCGCTCGAACGGCTCGCGCGCGGGCTGGATCTACGCGTTGGGTTCGGTGGAAACACCGACCGACCCGCTCGACGTGAACTTCGTTCGCAGCACGGACGGGGGCGTCACCTGGAGCGCGCCGGTGCGCGTGAACGACGACCCTGTCGGCAATCGGGCGTTCCAGTGGTTCGGCACCATGTCGGTCGCCCCGTCGGGCCGGATCGACGTGGTGTGGAACGACACGCGCGGCTCCGCCGACAGCACCGTGAGCGCGCTCTACTACACGTACTCGTCCGATGGTGGCTCGACCTGGTCTGCGAACGAGCAGGCGAGCCCGACCTGGTCGAGCATGGTGGGATTCCCCAATCAGCCGAAGATCGGCGACTACTACGACATGACGTCGGACAACGATGGCGCGGATCTCGCCTATGCCGCCACGTTCAATGGTGGACAGGACATCTACTACTTGCGCATCCCGAGTCTGGTGGTGACTGCAGTCGCAGGCGACCCGACTCGAAGGCCCGCGAATCTCACGAGCGAGCCCAATCCGATCTCGAGTTCGGCCCGGTTGCGTTTCGATGCGCCGTCCGAACGCACGCGAGTGCGGCTGGAGATCTTCGACATCGGAGGTCAGCGCGTGACAACACTGCTCGATGGGTTCCGCAGCGGAGCGGGGCAGGAGGTGCGCTGGAGCGGCAGAAACCATGACGGAGCCGAGGTGGCGCCGGGCGTCTACTTCTGCCGGCTGGAGATGGCGGGGCAGGGCGACACAAGAAGGCTGGTGCGCATCCGGTAGCGATGGAGGTAGCATTGTGACCGCAATCCTGAGATTCCGATCGAGTGGTGGCGCACGCCATGCGCTCATACTCGCCCTCATGCTCAGCTTCGGTGGCGCGCCGGCAAGTGCGGCCGGTGTGCACGCCGAACTGGGATTCGCGGCGAGCGGACTGCTGGGGTTGGGCGACTTCGGCAAGGTGAGTGGCCCGAGCGTGGGAGGTGAGGGCACCTTCCAAGTGCTCAGCGATCGGTTGGGGATCGGGTTGCGTGCCGCTGGTGGGATACGTCTGCTGCGTGGCTATGCGATCCCGACGGGGGAGCAAGTCTTCAACGGGACCAGCACCCAGCCGGGCAAGTTCGAGGCGAAGCAAAGTGTGTGGTGGATCGCGTTGGGTCCCGCGTGGACGCGGCCGATCGCTGTTGGCCGGATCGGCGTGCACCTCATGGCGGGTAAGGCACTTGCGAGTGCATCGAGTGGGCTGGGCTGGAGCAACACGCTGGGCGAGGATCCCGGCAAGACTTCGTTCATGTTCGCGCAGGCAGGGATCACCTGGTCGCCACGATCCGATCGATTCGACCTCGGAGCCGACGTGCTGATGGGCGGCAGTGCCGACTACTGGGCGGACCCACCGGTCATCGTCGATGGTGCGGGCGCCCATGTCCTACAAAGCCAAACCGCCTCGTACACCGGTGTGGTGTTCCGCATCGGCTATCACATCGGCGGTTGATCGGGCTGCAGTGCGGAACCTGTCAACGACTTTGAGACACTCGCTTCGTGAGTTTACTGAGCAGCCATCATGTTCAGGTCACTGGTCGTGAGATCCGAGGTTCCAAGGCACCCGACCGTCAGATCGGCTCTCGAGGATGCCCCGGGATCGACGATCGCGACCTCGCTCGACTTCTGGGTCACGGGATTTCCGGTTGGTGAGCCGACGCCATCACGCTTCGGCGGGTTGATCCACACCGCGGTCGGCACCGCCTTCGGCTGCGGTAGCCCATTCGGGAACCGCTCGGGGTTCCGCGCGAACGCCTCGGCGAGCACGCGCGCTCGTTGCTGGCGCTTCGCTTCGGCGAGGCCGTAGTGCACGTCGTGCGGCGTGAACAACCCGAGCCCGACGTGGTGGTGCTCGGTGTTGTACCAAGGGAACAGGTCGCCGCAGAACGACCTGCCATGTTCCAGCGAGCCGAAGCGCTCCGGGAAGTCCGGCCGGTACTTGATGGTCTTGAACTGCGACTCGGAGAACGGGTTGTCGTTCGAGCCGTGCGGACGCGAGTGCGTCCTGTTGACGCCCATGTCGGCAAGCAGCAGCGCCGTCGTCTTCGCTTTCATCGGCGCACCGTCATCCGCGTGGATGGTGAGCTGGCCCGGCCGGATCCCCTGCCGCTCACAGCTCTCGGCGATCAGCTGCCCTGCGAGCACCGCGGCCTCGCGTTCGGCCAGCAGCCAGCCGACCACGTAGCGGCTGAACACGTCGAGCAGCACGTACAGGTAGTAGTAGGTCCACCGAGTCGGGCCCAGCAGCTTCGCGATGTCCCAGCTCCACAACTCGTTCGGCCTCGTGGCCAGCAGTTGCGGCGCGGCGTAGTGCGGCTGTCGCAGCTGGTCGCGGCGATCGCGCACCACGGCATCGGCCGCCAGTACGCTGTAGTAAGTACGCGGTAGTAAGTACGCTCCGAGCACACGTAGCGGTCTTCATCGAGCAGCGTGGCGTAGATCTCGGCTGGTGCCTGGTCGGCGAAGCGCGGTTCGTGCAGCACGGCGACAACCTGTTCGCGTTCGGCCGGTGCGAGTGCGCGCACCGGCTTCGGCCGAGGCTTCCGTTCGGTGGGCGGCTTCTGGGCGTGGTAGTAAATGGCGCGTGACAACCCGAGCGCGGCGCAGGCCGGCGCGATGCCCGTCCTCGGCGAGAGTTCCGTGCCACCCGCCACGCTGCCAGGTGCGAGGAGTCCAGACCCTCGCGGCGCAGCAGCGCACCCAACTCGCCGGACTTCGTGCAGCCATCGGCTTCGCGCAGGATCCGCAGCTTCTCGGCGGCCGTGAACCACCGCCGCCGGGCCTTCGCCATCACTTCGGTCTCCTGCACCACCGGCAGGCCCTCCACCGTCCTCGTCGCCATGCTGGACTCCAGGGTCGCCCTCTACACTGAACTTTCAGAGGGTCGGTGTCTCAAGCATGTTGGCAGAGAGGGAAGCCCCCGGAGGGTACGCGAGATGCACTCACTGAGGCATTCGGATAGGATCTGGCCATGACCCCTCGATATCGATGTAACTCTGCCAGAATCGCCGCTTTCATGGCGGTTGTCGTGATCGCAGGCATGAGCTCGTCCTGCGCGAAGCGTGGCAACTCCGCCCAAGTGTACTGTGGACCGGATGGCCAGCTGACCAGGACTGCCCCCACACAAAGCCACCGCAGTTACTGCGTGCGCGTCTCTACCTCAGTTCAGGGCTGGCGTCCCGGTGTTCCATCCGACTTTGCGTTCGAGATCGTCGACGATCGCGGGGCGACGCTGCGAGAATTCGAGACCGTGCACGAGAAGATCATGCATTTCATTGTCGTCCGCCACGACCTCACGCAGTTCCAACACTTGCACCCGGTGTTCTCGGCCGCGGACGGACGCTTCACCGTGCGGAGTCTCACGCTGCCGAGCGCCGGGCCCTACCGACTCTTCGCAGACTTCGCGCCGGCTGGCAGCATGATTGGCCCCGATGGAATGGCGCTGCCCGTGACCGTGCCGATCGACCTCACTGTCGGGGATGAGGGGAGCTACCAGCCGCAGGGCTTACCCGAGCCCTCTGACTCAGTGACCGCCGGGGAGTATGAGGTCAGGCTGACACAGCCCGACACACTTCAGGCGGGAGCGGAGTCGCGGCTGACGTTTACGATTCGCCGCGGCGGGTTGGCAGTGAGCGATCTCGAACCGTATCTTGGAGCCAATGGTCACGCCGTGATCTTGCGGGAGGGAGATCTGGCGTTCATCCATAGCCACGCGCTCGAAGACCCGGCTGCGCTACGGACCGGGCAGATCCCGTTCATGGTGCAGTTCGCGGAGCCCGGCCGTTACCGCATCTTCGTCCAGTTTCAGCATCGGGGAAACGTGCAGACGGCAACCTTCACGCTGCCCACCGTGGTCAGCAGCTCTCTCACTGCTGGCGCTGGGGTGCACACCGGCCATTGAGCTCACCAGACGTCCACGCGCGCAACAAGAACTTCCATGGACAACTACACGAAGCACGAGATTGGAGTTGCCCCATGGCACGAGGGCGGAAGTATGGCGTCCCCAACGGGATTCGAACCGCCGGACGGCTGCGGAGAGCCGTCACCCATTGTCGAGCATGTGAGTATTTGCATCGACTTGCGCGAGCCCGCCGATGCCGCCACCGACGATGATAAGCCATGAACAGACGCTGTTCGGGCACAG
>JANNWR010000115.1:0-1531 GCA_031408715.1 bacterium | reverse complement strand
GTCTGTGCCGCGGCCAGCGCAACGGTTGGCTCCATCGCCACCGAAGTGACGTCAGGTGCGGTGAGGCTGACGTCATTCGACGCGACCGCAGCCGAGGCGGGTGGCACGATGGCCCGCACGGCCGCATCTGCACGCGCCGCCGCGTCAGCTGCGGCGACCGGACTGCCGCCCGCCGGTGCAGTCGGTTCGGACGGAGCCGGGGACGAGCCCGCATCAGGTGCATCGTCGGCAGCCGGGGGCGCAGTCGTCTCCACGTCGTCGGCCGTCGGCTGCTCACGCGGCATGGCCTTAGACGTCACCGAATACACGACGGAATCGTAGAACCACAGCAGCCAGAGCATCCTGAGCGGGTCCGGAGTGCGGACCCACGTGAACCCGAAGACGTGCCCGAAGGTCCGCGCGAGGGGATTGGCCATCCCGCCGTAGAGCGCCGGAAACGTCGCCGCCGGCTGGCGCAGGACTACAAGTTCATGCTCATTGGGAAGTATCGCCCGCCGCTCGCTAAAGAACAGCCCGTGCACCATGCGAGACAGGATTCGGTCCATGGTGCCAGGGGGCAGGTCCGCCTTGTGAGCGTCCCCGAGATACTTGCCCTCGTGGTCATGGCGCGGTTGCGCATCCCCTGCCTGCGCAACGAGCCTCGCCACTTCCGAACGGTTGCGCTCCACGGCCCGCTTCACCTTCGTCGCGAGCAGGTGCTGCGCTATCGGATGCGAATTGTCAATGTCGACCATCAAGACGTCGCGGAGGATTGTGTCGTCCCGTGACTTCTCGTTGTTGCAATCCTCGCAGACCGGCACGGTGAGGAGATTCGGCGGCTTGGGGTCAACGAACAAGCACAGGGGAGCCACGTGGTCCCTAGTCGTGGCTTCCTTCGTACCGCAGTAGACACACAGTTGATTGCGGCCCATCCGGTCCTTTCCGCTTGCGAAGGGTCAGCCGAGTGCGTGTTTCGGCTGACCACTCTGGTCTAGCGCAGTCCCTCAGCAGCGCACGGAGTCAGCGCGTGGGGTCGACGGCATCCTCTGTGGACATCGAATGTCGCTCTGGGAAGATGTCCACGAAGTCGGGTGAAACCCAGGCTGCTGGTCGACCTGAGAGTGGGGCATCCCATCACTACGAACAGCAGCGGCTGGCGCAACATAGTTCAAGCTGAGTCGGCGGTTTGGTCTAACTGACGTTCCATTAGCCATGGCATCAGATGCACAACAGTCACAGCCATTCCACGTAACTTCAATCCATTTGCTGCTTCGAGCCCGAGCAAGCCACCACCGATCACCACCGCTTGTTTATGTGTGCCCGCCGCTTCGATCATCTTTTCCGTGTCGTAGATGTCGCGATAGGTGAGCACGCCATCCAACTTCACACCTTCGATGGGCAGAATGAACGGGTTGGAGCCGGTTGCCAGCAGCAAACGATCATAGGCTTCACGGGTGCCGTCGTCGGCAATCACCTCGCGTGCTTTGCGATCGATCTTCACGACCTTCTTGCTAGTGTGCAGCCGAATCTTGTTTTCGGCGTACCAATCAAA
>JANNWR010000114.1:0-23858 GCA_031408715.1 bacterium | reverse complement strand
CCCCCGGGGGCCGGTCTGCCGGGGGGTTACCCCCATGCCTGGCTGGGGGGTGCCGGGCGCGCCCACCCCCCTCCCCAGCAACCCAACACCCCCGCGGGGCCCCCTCTGCCGCGGCCCCCCGTCGAGTTCCTGCGACTGCCTGTGTGGGCTAGCGGTACATCGCCTTCAGTTGCCCCCAGCTCTTGGGCTGGAGCGCGGTGATGACCTGGCAGTTGTGGTGATCCATCTCGTCGTCGTTGAACTCCTCGAGGTCATCCGTCAGGCGGCTCGTGGTTCGCGGCAGGATGTAGCCCGTGCCGATCGGCGGCGAGATCTTGCTGCCGATGAGCGCGTCCGCAGTCGCGATGACACCGCTGATCAATGTGCCGGGGATCGCGCCCGCGGCCACGTTCAGCTTGGCGGCGATCAACTGGTGCGCCAGTGAGACGAGGCCGTTGCCGCCCGCAGGCTGGTTCAGGATCGCGAGCGCCTGCGTCTTCGTGTAGATGATGTTGCCGAGCCGGACGCTCGAAACCGGCCAGGCGGACGGATGGTTCTTCCAGTAGCCCTGCGAGTGCACGCAGTCGCGGTTGTCGTCGTGCGGCTTGCTGCGACAGCTGTGGGTCGGGCTGTAGGGACTCGACGGGAACAGGCCCGAGCCGCCGCCGCCGATGCCACCGCCATCCCCGTTGGCCTTGACGCGAAACACGTAATCGGTGCCCGCCGTCAACTCGCTCGAGTCGATGTTGTCTGCCACGACACCGGTCTCATCGAAGATGTCGCCCAACTGAATGGTCGCGATACCACCCGGCGCAAGCAGGAACGTCGTGGTACCTTCGACCGTGTTGAGGGTCGGGCTCCCGAGAAACACCGCCATATGCACGTTGGTGTCGGTTGCGGGGTCCAGCGGCCACTGAGCACCGAGGGCGTCGAAGTGCGCTAGCGTCATCCACTCGATCGTGAAGCCGTTCGGCGCGCCACTCGGGCCCGCGATGACATCCACGTGAACGAGTGAAGTAGCCGCGACACCCGGAACGGCGTCAGGGGCGTCGAGCTCGACCGGAGCCGCGAACGCCGAGCTCACGAGAACACAGGAACTCAGGCACACGAGAGCGGTACGTATGAAGGACGAACGCATGTTAAGGGGATACTCCCGGTTGGGATGTCTGGCATGGAGCATCAGGCCGGGGGGAGTGCCTGCTGCAATTTGCACGGATTGGATAGTACTGACGTCCGAAAGCGCGAACAAAGCCTAATTTTGGTCTGTTGGGAGAATTTTCGCGCACCACACGCATGGAGAGACTTAACGCCATGACTCACAGCAAGTTAATGGCAATCCGAGGGCTCGTCGTCGGGCTTGCTCTACTGTCCGCTTCCTGCGCCGTTGATGGCGGCATGGGCGCCCCCGAGACCGCCTCGCCCCCGCCTTCCCGGCCCGTCGAAGCTGCCCGGTTGGGTCTGGCGCCGGCCCTGCGCCCGTTCTATGACGAGCTGACGCCCTATGGCGACTGGATGCCGGTGGAACCGCACGGCTGGGTGTTCCGCCCGCGTGTCAACACCGTGGCGTGGCGGCCCTACCGCGACGGCCACTGGGAACCCTCCTACGCGTTCGGCTGGGTGTGGGAGTCCAACGACGAGTTCGGCTGGATCACCGACCACTACGGGTTCTGGTTCCACGACGACTTCCAGGGCTGGCTGTGGCAACCCTATGGCGCGTGGGCGCCCGCGTGGGTGGCATGGGTCCAGGTCGGCGATTACGTCGGCTGGGCACCGCTCGGACCCGACGGCGCGACCGAGAGCGCCAACCTGCCGGGCGGCGCATTCACGTACGTGTCTCTCAATGCGCTGGCACAGCCCTCGGCCGCCGCGCACGCCAATAACGTGAGCAGCGTGCCGGTGACGGAGGCCGACATGCAGCCGATCGACCGCGTGGCTTCATACCGCGGCGTGTACTGGAACGCCGGACCCGATCTGGGTGAAGTGCTGGGCACGTCGGCCGCGGAGCGAGTACGCATCGCGGAACGCGACCAGGGCACGGCTGCAATCGAACCAGCGCGCTCGCCGCTGCGGGAACCGCGCGAACTCAGCAATCAGGCGCTGCACGCACGCACGCTGCGTGCGGTGCGTGTGGCACAGCGCGAGCTCCGTGCAGCGCGAGCGCTCAACGCCAAACCGGGCAACACGCCGCCCGCCCCTGCGGGCGAGCGGCGATTCAAGCCCGGCGAGCCCGCACCGCGCGACAGCTCGGGGATCGCGCCCGGGGACTCGTTGCGGCGACCGCGCCGGGGCGGCGTGAAACCCGGCTCGGGCGACCACTGACGTCCGGCGACGCGCCGGCGACCGCGCGGCTCAAGGCGCGCGCGCTCGAACTGGGCTTCAGCGCGGCGGGCGTGGCCACGGTTGGCCCGCTCGAGGCACAACAGCACTACGAGGCCTGGCTGGCGGCTGGCCGGCACGGCAGCATGTCGTGGTTGGCGTCGGCCAAACACCGCGAACGCCGGCATGATCCCGGGCGGCTCGTTCCCGGGATCCGTTCCATCCTGTGCGTCGCGCTGAGCCATCCGCCCGAGCGCGACGACGCGCGGGACGCGCGCATCGGCCGCATCGCGCGCTACGCGGCCGGCGAGGACTATCACCGCATCATGAGAGACCAGCTGCTCACACTGGAGCGCTGGATCCAGACCGAGTTGTTCCCCGGCTCGGGCTCACTGTGGTACTCGGACACGGGCGCGATCCTAGAACGCGGCTGGGCCGAACGCGCCGGACTCGGCTGGGTCGGCAAACATTCGGGCGTGCTGTCCGAATCACTGGGCTCGTGGTTCCTGCTGGGCGAGGTGCTGATCGACCGTGAACTCGTGCCCGACGTGCCGGTGCGCGAACGCTGCGGCACGTGCACGCGCTGTCTGGACGGCTGCCCGACAGGCGCGATCGTGGCGAGCTACCAGGTCGACGCGCGGCGTTGCATCTCGTACCTCACCATCGAGCACAAGGGCCCCATGCCGCGCGAGCTGCGAGCGCTCATCGGCGACTGGATCTTCGGCTGCGACATCTGCCAGGACGTCTGCCCTTGGAACCGCTTCGCCCCCCCGGCACGTGAGGCACGACTGCATGCGAGCGCGCTCGAAGGCTGGTCGCTCGAACGCTTCCTGACGCTCGACGAGCCCACGTTCCGTGCCCTGTTCGCCACCAGCCCGATCCGCCGCGCCGATCGCGGCGGCTTCCTGCGCAACGTCTGCATCGCGATGGGCAACCGTGCGGATGCGCGCTACTCCGCACCGCTCGCACGGGCGCTGTCGAGTGACCCCGAGCCGGTCGTGCGCGGGCATGCGGCATGGGCCCTCGGTCAAACCCGTCGCGTGCTCGCCCCGGAAGCCAACTCCGACGTGCTCGCGACCCTGCGCGCCGCCGCGCGCACGGATACCGACACATGGGTGCGCGAGGAAGCCGTGCTCGCAGCACAGGACTGAACACAGCTCAGGGCTCGAGCTTCTGCCCCGTCACCCAGTGGGAGTCGCCATCGGCGAAGAACTCCTTCTTCCAGATCGGCACCGTGCGTTTGAGCTCGTCCATGATCCAGCTCGACGCCTCGAACGCCGGACCGCGATGCGCCGAGCTCACCACCACGGCGACGCTCGCTTCGGTCACCGGCACTTCGCCCAAGCGGTGGATGATGAAGCAATGCGACAGCGCGAAGCGTGCCGTGGCGGCATGTTCGAGCGCTGCAAGTGCTGCGAGCGCCATGCGATCGTACGCCTCGTATTCCAGGCGCAGCACGCGGCGGCCCTCGTGATGGTCGCGCGTCGTGCCGAGGAACAGGTTCACGGCTCCGCACCCCGGCTGCGCGGCCGCCGTGAGCAAAGGCGCCACTTCGATACGCGCGTGCGTGAGCTCAGCCATGCCGGGCCCGCTCCCGGCCTTGCGCCAGTGGCTGGCGCAGGATCGGGCGCTTGGGAGTCCGGCGTGCGATCTCGATGAACCCCGCGCGCCGGAACGTCGATTCGAACCCGGCCCACACGAACGCCGCGGGTTGCTTCTCGGTGACGTTGACGTTCGGGTAACCCTCGAGGCTCTGCGCCCCGTTGCGGCGCGCGAACTCGGAGGCTGCCGCGAGAAGGGCCGCGGACACACCCGCGCCTCGATACCCGGTCTTCACATAAAAGCACGGCGCCGCCCACACGCCCTCGCCCGGCACCGGTGCCAGCACGCGCGAGTTCTCGAGCCGTGCATATTCCTCACGCGGCGCGACAGCGATCCAGCCCACGGCCTCTTGTCCGGCGTACGCGATCAATCCGGGCGGCCGATCCGTCACGAGCGAGCGCAGTGCCCGGCGATTGCCGTCCCCTTTGCCGCGACGGAACTCGGCGAGCGGTAATCGCATGAACATGCACCAGCAGCCACCGCACGCGCCCTTGGGCCCGAACAGCTGTTCGAGGTCAGGCCAGTTCATCGCGGTCAGCGGCTCGATCCGCAGCGTCCCCGATCGCGCGGCAGGTCGCTGGCCCGCCGGACTCGCGCGCTTCGCACCGCTGCGTGCCGGGGCAGCCGTCCGCCGGGCCACCACGCTATCCCCCGCTCACGGGGGGCAGGAGTGCGAGCTCGTTGCCGTCGGCGAGTGCGTCGTCCGTGCGCGCCAGTGCGCCGTCGATCGCCAGCGCCAGATGCGGCCGCAGCTCGGCCAGCGACGGGTGGACACGGACGAGCATGCCGAGCGCATCGCTCACGCGGCTGCCGTCGGGCAGTTCCAGCTGCGCGTGCGCACTACCGACGCGCTCACGAGCCTGCGCGAACAGGCGAACATCGATCCGCATGAATTGGAGCCTCCGGGAGTGAACCCCTATGCTCGCCCCTCCATGGATCCAAATCAAGAGCCGCCCCGCCACCCTGTCCAGTCCCTCGTCCCCGCCGACGCCGAACTCGAGGCCGAAGCCGCGACGGCACAGGCCGAGCGCCAGCTTGCCGCGGATGCCGTGGGCGGAGCGATGCGCCAGGGCCTGTTGCGCTGGACCGTTGCCGTCGGCGTGGGTGCATTCGTGGCGCTACTGCTGCAGCGCATCGAAGCCGCGCTCCTGTTCGTGGTCGCGGCATTGTTCGCGCTCGCCCAGTCGTGGGACACACGTGATCGCGCGCGCACCGGGGATCCGCTGGCGGATGGCGCGCTCGAGCCCGGCGGCCTCGGCCGCGTGCTGCGCGTCGTGGTGCCCCTGCTGGTGCCCATCGCCGGCACGGTGGCGTTCGCGGGCCTGGGCGGTTTCGCGGCCACACTGCCGCGCACGGTCGAACACCTGGCCGCGATCCAGTGGTGCGCGGCCGCTGCGGCGGTCTGCCTGGTGAATGCATTCCCGCCGCTCAACCAGGTCATGGCGCGCACGTTCATGCGCAGTTCGGACCCGGGCCGGGTCGGCCACACGGCGCGACTCACGGCCTCACTGGCGCTCGTGGTGCTGCTGCTGCCGGTGCCATTCCAGCTGATGATCGGAGAACTCATGAAAGCCGCGACCGCCAGCGGCCAGCCCCTGGCCGACATCGGCGGGCTGGTCGGGCAGCTGGTCGGCGAGATCGTGTTCGCGCTCGCCGCAGTCGGGCTGTGGGTCGGTCGCGACGCACGCGCGGTGGCCGAGCGGCTCGGCCTCGGCCGCATGACGCCAAGGCACTGGGGCGTGGCGGCGTTGGGATTGCTCGCCATCATCGGCGTGAACGCCGGCATGGAGTACCTGGAGCGCACGTACTTCCACGCGCTGTGGCTGCGCGACCAGGACATGGTGCGCCTGATCGCCGCCGAGCTGAGCATCGCGGCCACGCTGGTGCTGGGCGTGAGTGCCGGCGTGGGCGAGGAAGTGCTGGTGCGCGGCGCACTGCAACCGCGCATGGGGCTGTTCTGGGCATCCGTGCTGTTCGCCGCAGGTCACGTGCAGTACACGTGGTTCGGCATCCTCACCATCGTGCTGCTCGGCATCACGCTCGGACTCGTGCGCATACGGGCCAACACGACCACGGCCATCGTCGTGCACGTGCTCTACGACATCTACGCTGCGCTCGGCTCGAAGTAACTCGGCTACCGCGCTGGCTTCACCGCCCGCGTTGCCAGGTACGTGGGCAGGTAGCGGCCCAGCGCGCTCTCGGCCCAGCGGTCCTCGAACATCGCGGTGATCACGAAGCCGGCATCGCACTGGCCGCCAAGCTGATCCTCGAGCGTGTGCCCGAACGACCACGGGTCGCCGTTGGCCTCCTGGGCGGCGCGCTCCTCCGGAGTGATACTGGTGAGGTCGGAGTACGGGATGGTGTGACGCACGACCAACTCGCCACGCTCGCTGGCGGCGTAGTCGAACAGGTACTCGACCGGGTTCGTGAACCCGGCCAGCAACACGCCGCCCGGCCGCAGCACGCGGAACGCCTCGCGCCACACCAGGCGGACGTCGGGCACGAACGAGTTCGAGCACGGGTGGAAGATGAGGCCGAAGCTGTCGTCCGGGAACATGCTCAGGTCGCGCATGTCGCCGAGCACGGTGTGGATCGCGAGTCCCTCACGTTTCGCGACGGCGCGATCCTGTGCGAGCTGGCGCGGAGAGTTGTCGATCACCGTGACCTGCGCGCCGGCCGCGGCGAGGACCGGCGATTGCTGCCCCCCGGCGCCGGCCAGCAACAACACGCTCTCGCCCGCCAGCGGCGGGTACCAGGCGCGTGGCACCGGTCGTGTGGGCGTGAGCACGATCTGCCATTCGCCACGCCGTGCGTCGGCCAACAGCGCGGTACTCACCGGCACGGTCCACTGGTTCTGCTTCTCGACCAGCGCATCCCACGCCGCACGGTTGTGCCGTGCGATCGCGTCATCGGGGCCGTCGGTGTTCATGGGCGTGCTCATCCTGCGAGTGTCCGGAACGTCCGGGTGGTAGCCAAGGGTCGGCGCGTAGGACCACAGGCCGGCTAGCGGACGCTCTCACCCGGTTTGGGTGCGACCACTTGCGCATGCACGCCGGCCTTTTCAAGCTCGGCACGCAGCGCGTCCGGTGTGCCCGTGAGTGCCGGGAACGTGCCGTAGTGACAGGGCACGATCCACTGCGAACGCAACAGCCGTGCGGCGTACGCGGCCTCGCGCGGGCCCATCGTGTACAGATCGCCGATGGGAAGCACGGCCACGTCGGGCCGATACAGGTCGCCGATGATCTGCATGTCCATCATCGGGCCGGTGTCGCCGGCGAAGTAGATGGAGGCGCCGTTCTCGAGCGCGACCACGAAGCCAGCGGCTTCGCCGCCGTAGATACGGCCTTCCGCGGTATCAAAGCTGCTCGAATGCACGGCGTGCGTCATGGTGATCTTGAGTCCGTGCAAGGACGCGGTGCCGCCCTTGTTCATGCCGAGCGTTTGCTCGAGCCCGTGCTTCTCGAAGTGCGTGGCGATCTCGAAGTTGGCCACCACATTGCAGCGGTAGCGTTTCGCCAGCCGCATGACGTCGCCGGCGTGGTCGCTGTGCGCGTGCGTGATCAGCATGGCGTCGACGTGCGTGATGGGCGAGTCGCCCAGCGGCACCATCG
This sequence comes from bacterium, assembly GCA_031408715.1. GTDB lineage: Bacteria > Eisenbacteria > RBG-16-71-46 > RBG-16-71-46 > RBG-16-71-46 > JAIOPA01. The sequence continues at coordinate 16,350 of JANNWR010000114.1, read as the reverse complement.
GATTGCCCTCGAGCCAGGGGTCGACCAGCAGGTGCTTGCCACGCGGCGTGACCAGATGGAACGCGCTGTGCCCGAGCCACGTCAGCGTGAAGCCCTTGTCGAACACCTTCATCGGGCGCTCGCCGCCGGCACGTCGCTGATCTCCTCGAGCCGGGCCGTGAAGTGCCGGAGAACCGGGGCTTCGTAAGTGAGACGCAGCCCGCGCAGTTTGTCACGGTCGCGGTACAGCTCGATGCAGGAGTCAGCGACATAGCGCATGTGCTCGGTGGTGTAGACACGGCGCGGGATGGCGAGGCGCACGAGGTCGAGCTGCGGGTAGACGTCCTTGCCGCTGGCGTCCTTGTGGCCGAACATCAGGCTGCCCACCTCGACCGCACGAATGCCGAACTCGCGGTACAGCGCCACGACCAGTGCCTGGCCAGGGAACTGTGATTGCGGCACGTGCGGCAGGAAGCGGCGGGCATCGATGTACACGGCATGACCGCCGACCGGACGCACGATCGGCAAGCCGGCATGCATGAGCTGTTCGCCCAGGCCCGCGACCTGTCCGATGCGGAACGCCAGGTAGTCCTCGTTGAGCACTTCGCGCAAGCCCCGTGCGATGGCCTCGAGGTCGCGGCCCGCGAGCCCGCCGTATGTCGGGAAGCCCTCGATCAGGATGAGCAGGTTCGTGAGCCGCTGCGTCCACTCGGCGTCGTTCAGTGCGAGGAAGCCGCCGATGTTCACGAGGCCGTCCTTCTTGGCGCTCATGGTGCAGCCGTCGCCGTGCGAGAACAGCTCCTTGGCGATCTCGGCCACGGACTTGTTGGCGTAACCCGGCTCGCGCTGCTGGATGAAGAAGCAGTTCTCGGCGAAGCGACAGGCGTCGAAGAACAGCGGCACGCCATGCTTCTGGCACACCTGCCGCACCGCGCGCACGTTCGCCATCGAGACCGGCTGCCCGCCGCCGGAGTTGTTCGTCACGGTGATCATGACCAGCGGCACCTTTTCGGTCCCGCGCTCGGTGATCAGCCGGTCGAGCTTGGCAGGATCGAGGTTGCCCTTGAACGAGTGCAGCGCGTAGGGATCGAGGCCCTCGTCGATCACCAGGTCGGCCGCTTCGGCACCTTGGTGCTCGATGTTCGCGCGCGTCGTGTCGAAGTGGATGTTGCTCGGCACCACGTGGCCCGGCTTCAGGATGGTGGAGAACAGCAGGTTCTCGGCGACACGACCTTGATGCGTCGGGATGATGTGTTCGTAGCCGAAGATCTCGCGCACGGTATCGCGGAAATGGAAGAAGTTGCGGCTGCCGGCGTATGATTCATCGCCCATCATTAGGCCCGCCCACTGCGAGTCGCTCATGGCCGACGTGCCGCTGTCGGTCAGCAGGTCGACATAGATGGTATCCGCGGGCACCGCGAAGATATTGAGCCCGGCCTCGGTGATGGCAGCTTCGCGTTCTTCACGCGTCACCCGGCGCAACGGCTCGACGACCTTGATCCGGAACGGCTCGGCTGGAAATCGCATAGAGCGCAGTCTAATGCGGCTTGCCGGAAGCGTCCACGGCCGCGGCGTGGTCCAGCGGGCGAGCCGGGATCAGTTCTGTCCCAGCATCGGCGGCGGCGCTTGCGGCGGCAGCGCGCCGGGCCCCAGCAGCCGCAACCGATCGCGCAGCCGGCGCGCGCGCTGCACAACGTCGTCCTCGGCGAGCAGTTCGAGCTTGTCGGCATCGCTCAGGCGCGCCGTGGTCGCCAGCGTGCCGACCACGGTGGCGAGCGGCGCCGTGGGCTCGAACACCGGCGGGGCGAGCCACACCTCGGTGCCGAGCGGCCCGAGCCGCGAGCGCTCTTCGAGCAGCCCCTGGCGCGCCATCTGCGCCATGGGGTCGTCCTCGCTGTACGGTGCCTCGCGCACCACGTCGACCACGTGCGCACGGTACGGGAACTCGCGCACCATGCGCCCGAACACCGCGCGCATCATGCCGGTGACGGTCAGTTCGTAGTGATCGTTCGGCAGCCACTGGACATCGTCGAAGCGTGCCACGCAGCCCAGTTCATGGAACGCGGGACTGCCGTGGTAGTCCTGTTCATAGCCGGGCGACAGGGTCGACAGCGCGATCAGCCGTTCGCTCGAGAGCGCGTCGCGCACCATGGTGCGATAGCGCAGCTCGAAGACGTGCAGGTGCATGGTGGCGCCGGGGAACAGCACCACGCCGGGGAGCGGGAACACCGGCACCGGCCGCTTGGGGCCCTGATCCATGGAGAAGCCGCGATGCGGCGGACGGAAGCACGGCGCTCCCGCCCCGCCGCGAACGGTCAGTCCTCGTCGCGCAGGAAGGCCAGCACTTCGGCGACGTGCCCTTCGACCTTGACCTTGGGGTAGATCTGGGCCACACGGCCGGTCTTGTCGATGATGAAGGTCGTGCGCTCGATGCCCATGAACTTCTTGCCGTACAGGTTCTTCTGCTTCCACACGCCATAGGCCTTGCAGGTGGCCGCATCGACGTCGGAGAGCAGGTGGAAGCCCAGCTGGTGCTTGTACTGGAACTTCTTGTGCGACTCCATGTCATCGGCCGAGACGCCGTAGATCACCGCACCCACGTCGTTGAAGTCGAGTTCGAGATCGCGGAACTGGCAGGCTTCCTTGGTGCAGCCCGGCGTGTCGTCGTTCGGATAGAAATACAGAACCAGCGACTTCTTGCCCTTGAACTGGCGCAGGGTGACGGTCTCGCCCGACGTGCACGGCAGCGAGAAATCCGGTGCCGTCTTGCCAATGACCGGCTGCAACATGGCGATCGCCATGGGTCCTCCGTTGAAAAATCGTGCGGGCCCCCGTCGAAGGGGCCCGGCACGAAGCGTGAGGCCGCTTGCGGGCGGCGTGAGCAGAAAGCGTTACTTGCCGGCCGGCTGCATGGCGAGCGCGCGATCGAGATTCGCGGCTACCACGTCCCAGTCCAGGTTGTTGAAGAACGCATCGATGTACTTGGCGCGCGCGCGGCCGTAGTCGAGCCAGTACGCGTGCTCGTACACGTCCAGCGCCAGCACCGGCGTGGCATTCCACACCGGGAAGGTGTTCTGCGCATCGCCAACGGCCGTCGTGAGCATGCCCAGGTCGTGGTCGTATGCGAGCCACACCCAGCCGCGCGCCGCGAGGCCCGAGGCCTTGAAGTCGGCGAGCCACGCATCGTACGACGGGAAGTCGCGCTCGATCAGCTCCTTGAGCTTGCCCGTGGGTGCGCCACCCTTGCCACCCAGGTGCGCGAAATAGATCTCGTGGTTCTTCATGCCGCCGATGGCGAACGAGTAATCGACGCGCAGCGAGCGCAGGTCACTGAAGATCTGGTTCGCGGTCGTGCGGTCGACGGCGTCGAGCTTCTTCTGGATCTCGTTCACCTTGCCGACATAGCCCTTGTAGAGCTCGTAGTGTTCTTCGTTGGTGCGGGCCGAGATGCCGTTGAGTTCACGGATCGAGGCGAACGTCTTGGGGGTGAGGTCCTTCCAAGCCATGGCTATCCTCCGATGTGGAGTGGGAAACGGAGCGGATGGGGCTCCAGGATGTGTTCAGGAAGACCCCGAAGGTAATCCGGGGTGTTCCGCAGTCGCAAGGTGGGATGTCGGGAGTCCTCCCGGGATTCACAGGGGGAACACACTTCGGAGGCGGGCGATGCGCCATGCGGTCGGCGCCAGATGCGCCCAGTGCAGCCGCTTGCGGGGGCCGGACCCGACCGGACGGAACGTGGCGAGGGCGGTTCCGTAGAACAGGAGATCAGCGCGTGGCGGGCGCCTCGGGATACTCCTCCCCGTGTTCCAGCAGCCCGCCGCGCACCGAGTCGAACAGGGCCTGAGCGCGCGGGCCGCTGACCTCGCACTCGGTGTCGAACCGCCGGCAGCCTGCGAGCGTGAAGCCGCATCCGCACCCGCACCGCCGGCCGTTGGCGACGCGCAGGAACGTCGCGCGCGCAGCGGGCGACAGCGCAGCCAGCTCGAGATCCGGGATGTCCTCGACCCAACCGGTCTTCTTGGTGCTGTCGATGGCCGCCAACCGCAGCGCTCTGCCGATGACGTCCTCGCCCGCATCGCCACCGCCGTCCGCCTCGGCTCCGGGCGCGGCCTCGCCTCGCACGACCGTCTCAGCGGAACCGGGGTTCGCCGAACGCACGGGCATCTGGAACGATCGCCGCATGACCACCGCCGCGGTCAGGGCGATGGCGGCCACAGCGAGCAGGACGATCAACCGCATAGGGGAGCGCATGATCGTGGAGCCTAGAGGACCCGGGCCCGGCATGCACGCCGGGGTCTGCCTCGGCGTGCGTGACGCCTCGGGCTCCCGTAGCATGCGGCCATGCATCCCAGTGACGACCGGAGGAACGCATGAGCTGGATCCCGATGGTGACGCGCGAGCAGGCCTCGAGTGAGCTGGCGCCGGTGTACGACACGATCAAGGGCTATTCCAAGAGCGGCCGGCTGTCGCACCTGTGGCAGGCCTGGGGCGGCGACGCGCGTGGACTGGGCACGCTGCACGCGCACTACCGCGAGCTCATGGGTGAGCCGGCCCCGCTCACGCCTGCGCAGGCCGAGATGATCGGCCTGGTGGTGAGTGCGACGAACGGCTGCGCGTACTGCGTCTCGCACAGCGGTGCCCGTGTTTCGGTGCTGGTCGGCGACGCGATGGCGCGCGCCATCGCCCGCGACTACCGCGACGCCAACCTGGCCGCACGCGACCGCATCCTGCTCGATGCCGCGGTGGCCCTGACGTGCGAGCCGTGCGAGCGCACGCGTGCCGACATCGAACGCATGCGCGAATACGGCTTCGACGATGCGGCCATCCTGCGCGCCACCGGCATCGCGGCGTTCTACAATCTGGTGAACCGCATGGCGTGCGCGCTGGGCGTCGAGTTGGAAGACGGCGTCGAGCGCTGGGAGTTCGGCGCGCAGCGCTGAAACGCCGGACGCAACGACGCCCGCACCCCGGATTCGGGCTGCGGGCGTCGTTGCGTCCGGTGCGGAACTACTTCTTCGCGTCCGCCGCCTTCTTCTCCGCCGCCTGCTCACGCGCCGTCCACGGCGGCGTGATGTTGTTCGAGCGCGCGTAGGCGATCGACTGGCCCAGGTGCTCGTGCGAATGCGACGACATGATGAGCATCGTGGCGCGCTTGCTCATCTTCTGGCCGAAGAACTCGACCTGAGCATCGAGGTCGCTATCCGGCGTGTCGGTGACGACCTTGGCCGCGAACGCGTACGAGTCCTTGAGCATCTGGCGGATCTTCGCCGGCTCCATGGTCTGCGAGTCGAGCTTCATGATCTCGTCCATGCCCATCGGGGGCTTCACGCCCATGAGCGACGGCAACATGTAGTTGGCGGCCACCACATGCAGGAACACCTGACCGGTCGAACGCACGTCCTTGGCCGGCTTCCACGTGTACTTGCCGTCCGGCGTGGCCGCGGCGAGTTCCTGGATCTTGCCACCGGCGTCCATCATGCTGGCGAGGATCTCGCCGCGAACACCGGTGGGCGCGGCATCATCCGCGCGCGCGATCGAAGGGGCGACCAGACAACAGAACAGGGCCAGCAGTCCGAGCATCTTGCGCATCATGACCTCCGGGAGTGGATCCAGGGGAACGGCTCCAACAGCGTGTTCGGGGAAGTGACGGGACTTTCCTGCGGACCTTCATGTCAGCCGCCGGGCCGCCTCGTACGCGGCGAGCAGCCCCTGCAGATGGGCCTCAGGCGAGTACTCCTCGCGGATCCGGCGCGCGCCGGCTGCTCCCCAGGCGGCCGCCTGCCCGGGTTCCGCAAGTGCGCGCTGCGTGGAGGCGATCAAGGCGGCTTCGTCGCCGGGCGGAATGAGAAGTCCGGTGACCTCGTGCTCCACCAGCTCATCGACCGCGCCGATCCGCGAGGCCACCACGGCACGCGCTTCCAACTGTGCTTCGGCCACAGCGTAACCGAATGTCTCGGGGAATACACTCGGGACCACGACCACGGCGGCATGCGCGCGCATGCCGGCGAGTTCGCCGGGTGGCAGCAGGCCGAGCACGCGCAGGTTCGCGGGCGCATGCGCGCGCAGCCATGCCTCGCGCGGTCCGCCGCCGGCGACCCACAGGGGAATGGGTGCGATAGCGCGCGCCAGGCTCGGAAGGCTCGAAACACCTTTCTCGTCCGACAACCGGCCGGCGTATATGACGAAACGTTCGGGCAGGTTCGGGGCGGCCGCGATCGGAGGCATTTCGTAACGGTCGACACCGTGCGGCAGGACCAACACGCGCGCGCCATCCGCGCCCATCTCGAGGGCCTTGCCGCGCGCATACAGCGAGGGCGCGAGGAACTGCCGGACCGCTCGATAGGCGCCCCGGCGATCGTGATCGTACGCTTCCCACGCGCCGACCAGGCTCTTCAGGCGCGAGCCCTGCACACAGCCGGTGGCCACGGCCTGCCAGTGGCGGCCGCCCTTGCAGCGTTCGCACTGCGCGCCATGCGCGAACAGCAGACGATTCGTGCACCACGGCTTGAAGTCGTGCAGCGTCATGACCATGGGGACCGCGGCGCGCTCGAGCACCGCGATCACGGACGGCGTCAGGTAGCGACTCGGCGCGTGCAGGTGCGCGATGTCCGGGCGCCACTCCGCCAGCAACCCGGTCAGCGCCCGGGCCGCGGGCGCGGACCACACCGCGCGCGGCAACAACGGCAGCTGTTTCCAGGCCGGAGTGTGCTCGCCGAAGTCCGCGCTCGGCGCGAAGTGGCGCTCGAACCGGCTCGGCTGGTTGCGCGGGTCGACCGTCGCGAAGTGACCGACCTCGTGGCCCGCGCCCTCGAGCCAGCGTGTCTCGTCGAACACGGTGCGCTCCACCCCACCCTTGGGCCAATGGAACGCGTTCAACATGAGCACGCGCATCAGACTCTCCGCAACCTAGCCGCCGGAACCCGGATCGAGCGGGAACTCGACGAGCGCGGTCCCGAGCCCAGGAGACGACTCATGCTGGAGCACGCGACCCGGCAGGTCACCCAGCAGGAATCCGCGCAGCGTCTCGAGGTGGCGCAATCCCGCGTCTGGCTGCGCTTTCTGGAGCATGGCGTCATCGAGTTCGGCCAGCGCACCCCAACGCCCCTTGCGAATGGCGTCGAGGACGATGCCATCGAGTTCGTGGGCCTCGTCGAGATCGCGCTTGAGGTTGAACGCGTGCAGATTGAACGACAGCGCCCCACCGACGACGAACGCGATGCGCTCGCGGCGCTTGTGCAGCGTGAGCCGGATCGCCTCGCCCCAGGCGCGGTGCTCCTCGCGAGTACCCTCGCATAGCGACAGCGGCACGACCGGCACGTGACGGTCGCGGATCATGAAGTGCAGCGGGATGCTGATGCCAGTGTCCGTCCCCCGCCGTCCCGTGGCCGCGCGCAGCCCGGCCTTGAGCGCGCCGGCTACGATGGCGCGCGCCAGCGCGGGATGTCCGGAACAGTCGTAGCGGGGCTCGACGCCGAAGCCGGGCAGATCGATCACGCTCTTGTGGTTGCGTCCTTCATCGGCATGGAACGGACCGTTGCTCATCCAGCGCGAACTGAGCGCGACGATGGCGTCCGGGGACTCGGACCCGAGCCGTTCACCGGCGGCGGCCACCGCCTCGATCATCTCGGTGAAATCGCCCCGTTGCTCATCGATGAGCATGGTCGGGACGCTGGGAAGCAGCAGTGCGCGGGTCGTGAGCATGGCGACCGAAAGTGAGGCAGCGCGGGCGGACCGTCAACCGCGCCGGCGAGCGTGATTCAGGCGGGGCGCATGGCGACGAGTTGGACGGTGCTGGCGCGGCCGGTGTGGTAGCGGCCCTCGATCACGTCCCGTTCGACCTCGCGCGCCAGCAGCCACTCGAGTGTGCCCAGTTCGGGGCGCAGCCGGCCGAGATCGAGCATGCGCTCGTCGTCGGGCGGCCCGCCCGTGGCACGTTCCAACTGCTGCGGACGGTAGGCCTCGAGCAGCAGGGCGCCGCCAGGCTTGAGCGCGGTCAGAACGTTGGCGTGCACGCGCCGCCGAACGGACGCTTGCACATGCGCGAAGATGCTGACGATGCCGTCCCACGCCGCGCTACCGAGCTCGTAGCTGGCGAGATCGGCGACCACGGTGGTGATGCGCACGCCGCGTTCACGGGCGAGTTGCTGGGCCTTCTCGAGTCCGACGCTCGCCACGTCGATGCCGGTGACACGGAAGCCCTGCTGTGCGAGCCACACGGCGTTCCGGCCCTCGCCCTCCGCCAGGCACAGCACATGCCCACCCGCCGGCAGAAGATGTGCCTGCTCACGCAGGAAGTCATTGGGCTCCGTCCCGAACGCCCATCCCGCCTCGGCGTAACGCACATCCCAGTCGGCCATCTGAAATCAAGCCCCTCCGGATCCGGGCGACCGCGCCACGCGCCGGATCCGTCGCGCGAGCGTCAGTGGTGGTTGATCCGGAACTCCACCGCAGCGCGTTCGGCGGCGCGTTCGTTGCCGGCGCCGATCGCGACACCGTTCTTCTGCGCGGCGGCGAGCAGTTCGCTCGGTAGCGGGAACATGATGCGCTCCTCGATCAGTTGGAACGCTTCGACGCGGAAGTCACCCAGCGCGCAGATGCGCTCCACGCAGCCCTGCACGATGCGTTCGGGCGTGCTCGCACCAGCCGTCAGGCCGACGTCGCCGGTGAGCCACTCGGGCTGGATGTCCTCCGGACTCTCGATCAGGTAGGCGCGCGAACCCAGTGCCTCGGCGACTTCGACCAGCCGATTGGCGTTGCTGCTCGCGGGCGCGCCCACCACCAATACCGTGCCGCACTTGGGCGCCATCACCTTCACGGCGTTCTGCCGGTTCTGCGTCGCGTAGCAGATGTCGTCCTTGGCCGGTTCCTTCACCTTCGGATAGCGCGCCTTCAGCGCGTTCACGATGGCGGCGCAATCGTCGAGCGACAGTGTCGTCTGCGTGATGTAGGCGACCTTGTCCGGGTTCGGCAGCTGCAACTGCTGCACCTCGGCCACGGACTCGCACACCACGATCGCGTCGGGAGCCTCGCCGAGCGTGCCGATGACCTCGACGTGCTCGCGATGGCCGATCATCACGATCGAGTAGCCATCCTTGGCGTAGCGCAAGGCTTCGAGGTGCACCTTCGTGACGAGCGGGCAGGTGGCGTCCAGGGCCTTGAGCCCGCGTGCACGCGCTTCGGCACGCACAGCCGGCGACACGCCATGCGCCGAGAAGATCACCACTGAGCCCTCCGGCACCTCCGACAAGTGGTCGGTGAAGATCGCGCCTTTCTTGCGCAGGTCCTCGACCACGTGACGGTTGTGAACGATCTCGTGGCGCACGTAGATGGGCGCACCGTAGACCTGAAGCGCCATGTCGACGATGTCGATGGCCCGGTCGACGCCGGCGCAGAAACCTCTCGGTGCGGCGAGCCAGAGCGTACGGGTCGGGGCGGACATGGGGCGAGACTCCTGCTGCTGGAAGAGGGATGGAAGCCCGCAGCGGGATCGAGCCGCCGAACGGGACATGAAGTTATCCGATGGCGGCCGGAGCGGCCAACTTCGTGATTCCGGCGCGGTTCACTGCCTTGGCGTGCGCGTGGAGTCGACCCGCGCCCGGGCCCGGGCAGCCTCGAGGCTGTCGGCCTGGAACAGGTCACGCAGCGAGTCGGGCACGATGGCATGCAATTGAGCGATCCCCTGCAGCGGCAGCACGCGGTCTCCAGGCTTGCTGAACGCCTTCTCCGAGCGACGGTAGGCGGTCAGAGCCGAGCGCAAGTCGCCCGCCTCCTTGTGCATCTCGCCCATGAGCCACCACGCCAGACCGGACTTGGGACTGCGGCGCAGCCCATCGCGGGCCAGCTCGAGTGCGATGTCGGTGCGTCCTTGATGCACGAAGTGCCGTGCTGCGCCCTCACGCACTTCGGCATCTTCAGGCACACGAGCCAACCAGCGCCGCCACACTCCACCGGCGTCATCCAGACGACCCATCGCGACCAGTTCGCGGATCTGTCCGCGCAGGGCCAGGGCCTGCGTCGAGTCCCGGCGCTCGGCATCGCGATAGGCGGCCAACGCCCGATCGTGATGACCGGTCCGTGACTCCAGATTCGCCAGGTTGATGACCGCCGTCTCATCATCCGGTGAGATCTGCAGCGCACGCGCGTAAGCAGAGCGCGCCTCGTCGTCCTTGCCGCTCGCCGACAGGATCACCCCGAGGTCGCGCCACGCCCGGGCGTAGCGCGGGTCGAGCCCGACCGCGCCGCGCAGCGCCTTCTCGGCGGCCGGATAGCGACTCGCGCGGCCGTACACGAACCCGAGCGAGCGCCACACCATGGCGTCTCCGGGCGCGCGGCGGCTGAGTTCCTCGAGCATCCGGATCGCGCGCGTGCTGTCGCCCAACTCGGCGATGGCGATGGCGTACTCCATCTTGGCGGCGCGGTCCTCGGGCGAGCGCCGCAGTTCCTCGCGGAACGCGCGTGCTGCCGGATCGAACTGCTGCCGCGACGCATAGAGCAGCCCGATGCGGTAACTCGCGCCGCGCATCGTCGGGTCGAGCCTCGCGGCATTCGTGTACGACAAGATCGCCGCGGCGTAGGCACCCTGCTCCTCGAGCATCAAGCCGCGCCCGAAGTCCTCGCGGGCTTTGCGACGCCGGCCGTCCTGCAGCGTGTCCGGTGCAGACGCCTGCGGCGTGACTGCGGCCGCGGGCTTTGGAGGCGCGATCAGCTTGCCGGGTACGGACTCGGTCGCGGGTGGCACGGGCGCAGCGTGTGCGCGCGCAGCCGGAAGTCCGGCGAGCAACAGCACGGCAATGGCGCCAAGCAGTGCCAGCTCTGGCAGGCGCAGGACCGAGCATCGAGGAAGGGGCGGCATGAGCGTCCGACTTTAGCATGCGCGCGCGCCCGCGCGACGGCAGGCTTGGCGAATCCCTGTCAGTGCACGGACGGACGCGGCGTTTCCCTGTGCTAGCGTCGCCGCATGCGCCAGCTCACCGTCCGCCTCCTGCTCGCCCTGGCCGTCGCGGCCATGGGCGTGGTCGACGCCCGCCTCACGCCCACACAGCCGGCGGTCGCATGAACGCCGCTGACGCTCGCGAACTGGTGCTGCGCATCGAGGAGGTCGAAGCGCGAGCCTGGCAGCAAGTGCATGAGCGCGCACTCGCCGTCGATGCCGAAACCCTCGGGCTGCGCGCGCGAGAACTTGCGGGCGGGCTGATCATGACCGCCGACCGTGTGGAGTCGCTGCTTCACAACCGCGCGCTTGGCCTGGGACTTCGCGAACCACTCAGCGCCGCCACGCTCGATGCGGTGCTCGAACACTACCGTGGTGGCCCGCCCGGGTTCGCGATCAACCTGTGCCCGCTCGCCGCCCGCGATGGGCTCGAACGCGATCTGGCGGCACGCGGCTTCGCGACGTTCTTCCACCATCTCAAGTGGGTGCGGGACGCCGCACCCGCGGCTCCGGTGAGCAGCACACTGCGGATCGAGCGCATCGAGCCGGCGCGCGCGCCGACATGGGGTGCGCTCTCGGCACGCATCCTCGAATCACCCGCCGGAAGCGGCGCGTGGATCGCGCGCACCGTGGGCAGCCCGGGTTGGTCACACTACTTCGCGTGTGACGGCACCACGCCCGTGGCGGTCGGAGCGATGTTCGTGCATGGCGACGCCGCATGGCTGGGCTTCGGCGCCACGCTCGAGTCGCACCGCCGGCGCGGGGCGCAAGGCTCCCTGTTCGCGGCGCGCATCACCGACGCCATCGCGCAGGGCGTGCGCTGGCTCACGACCGAGACCGCACCCGACTGGCCCGACGTGCCTGGGGAATCCGTGCGCAATGCCAAGCGTGCGGGATTCCACCCAGCCTACGAACGGCCGAGTTGGATCTGGCCGGCGGGTTGAGCAGGCGATTCGCATGAGATCGGTCCCATCGGCCGGCCACGGCAGCGTGAACGTGTGCTTTCGGCTGAACCACGCTGTCGTCGCGTGCCGATGACCATGAACATGAATGCTCACGCGCTGGCTGGTCAGCTGTCTTGGCATCCGCGCGCGGCCGGTGTGGCCGCGGTGCTGCTGTTGTCATGCGTGATCACGCTGCCGGGGAACGCCGCCGACTCGGCGAAGCCCCGCACGCACGCTCCAAGCAAGCACACCCCGACCCAGTCCCGGCCCGCGCAGCGCTCCCCCGTGGTGAAGCCGGGAGATCGTTGTGCCTTCGAGCCCGGGACCCGGCATGTCACCGAGTCGCGCGGCTCCCACGCCCCCACCACGAAGTACACCAACGGCGCGGCGTGCGAGCGGCGGAGTCCGGGTGCTCAGGTCAGTGGCAAGCCGGGTGCGAGTGCAGCAGCACGCTCGAAATCGAAGGCTCGCCAGGCACCCAAGCGCCGTCTGGTCGGCGTCGCGTCCTACTACGGCCCGGGGTTCGTGAACCGCCCCACCGCCAACGGCGAACGCTTCGATCCGCGCGAGCTGACCGCGGCGCACCGCACGCTGCCGTTCGGAACACGGGTGCGCGTCACGAACCTCGAGAACGGCCGTCAGGTGGTGGTGCGCATCAATGACCGCGGCCCGTATCGCAAAGGCCGGTTGATCGACCTGTCACGCGCGGCGGCTCGCCGGCTGGGCTTCGTCGAGGACGGTGTGACGAACGTGCGCATCGAGGTGCTCAAGGACAAGTGGGCCCGCCGCGAGCGGCTCGCCTACGACATGCAGGCCTCCCGCGAGAGCACCACACGTAGGCGCTCGAAAGCCCGGACGTGAGCACCGGCATCAGCGCCACAGGTGCCGGGCCGCGGGACTCCAGGTAGTCCACGTCGCAACCATGCGTCAGCTGCTCGGGCACAGGCCCGCCGGGCGCACGACGCCCCGCGAAGCACGAGGCTCCGCGGGGCGTGTGTGGGTCGCGAGCAGCGGCCGCGAGCGGCCACGCGTCACTTGCCGGTGAAGTTGCCCTTGCGCTTCTCGACGTACGCCGCGATGCCTTCCTTGGCGTCGTCCCCCTGGAACAGCAGCTGCTGCAGCTCACGCTCGACCGCCAGCGCGGATTCGAACGGGATCTCGGCGCCGCTCTGCACCGCGCGCTTGATGCGGCCGACGGCCTTGGAAGCCTTGTTCGGCGGGCAGAACGACTCGGCATAGGTCTGGATGCGCTCCATGAACGTCGCCGTGTCGGGGCTGTCCCAGACTTCGTTGATGATGCCGAGATCGAGCGCCTTCTCGAAGCCGAACACTTCGGCCGTGACCATGAGCTCGATCGCCTTGCTCTTGTTGACCAGGCGCGTCAGGCGCTGCGTGCCGCCCGTGCCCGGCAGGACACCGAGGTTCACTTCGGGCAGGCCGACCTTGCCGGCGCCCTTGCGTGCAATGCGGATGTCCGCCGCCATTGCGATCTCGAGCCCGCCGCCGACCGTGTGACCGTTCAGCGCCGCGATGACCAGCTTGGGCGTCTGCTCGAAGCGGTTGAGCGTCTCGTTGGCATGCAGGCAGAAGTAGTACTTGAACGTCGGGTCGGCCGTCTTGAGCATGTTGATGTCGGCACCCGCGCAGAAGACCTTGTCGCCCGCCCCGCGGATCACGATGACGTGTACCGCATTGTCGAAGCGCGCCTTGAGGATGGCCTCATCGATCTGAACCATCATCTCGTGCGTGTAACAGTTCATCGGAGCGAACGTCAGCTCAATCGTCATGACACCGTTCTTGACGGACGTGACGACGAGCTTGGTCTGCGTGGATTCCATGGCGAGTGCCCTCGTGAGTCGGGTGTGGTGCGGCAGCGATTCCTGGCGGGCCCGCACGCTGCGGGGGCCTGGCGGCCAGATCGCGAGAAAGGCGTCATCGAGAAGCCGGGCGGGAGTATAGGAGCGTGCCAGAAGTAGCGTCAACGCTCGCCGGAACGTGTTTCGACCGCAATCGGCGCGGGTTTCGTGAAGATCGCCCCCTCTGGCGCGTGCCCACCGCCGGGCCGCGAGTACGATCGGCTAACAACGAACCGCGCGGGGTTCCGAGCAACAAGCCCCGATGCCTCGCACGAAAACTGGGCGATTCCCGCGTCAAGGGGGCGACGACGGGCCGCCGGGTGTGCGCGCAGGCGGGCAACAAAAAACCTCGGTCGCGGGGCGATGTGCCCTTTGTCCGAGGAACGCTGTAACAACAGTATTTGCCCGCACCCCCCATGTCGTCAAGGGGTAGGCAGTGATTTATTTTTCCAACCGGCAAGACCATTGACCACAATGAGTTCCGTAGTGCGCTCCGAGCATCGTGGTGGCGGCAGCCGTCTGACCCGAGAACTTCCTTGAATCCAGAAGCCACCTGGCCCATCATATCGTATATCTACGATTAACGATGAAAATCCCGGAGAATGGTCCCATGAAGATCCCCCGGTTGAAGCCCGGCGCGCAGGACACGGTGACGGCCTTCGATGACGAACTGTCGGCCCTCGCCCGGGCGCTGTCGCATCCGGCGCGCGTGGCCATCGTCCGCCATCTGGCGGCGCGCGGCACCTGTGTCTGTGGCGAGATCGTGGATGTCATGCCGCTGGCACAGGCGACGGTGTCGCAGCATTTGAAGGTGCTGAAGGAAGCAGGACTCGTGCAGGGGGAAGTCGATGGTCCGCGCACGTGCTACTGCCTGAATCCCGAAACCATGAAGCGATTCCAAGCGCTGGTGGCGATACTGCCAGCATGACCCGAGGAGATAGCGCCATGTCCGACAAGAGCACGATCCCGATGGTGAGCGCCCCCACGACCGAAGCCTGCTGTGGCGATGACTGCTGTGGCGGCAGCAAGACGAAGACGACGCTCGACGGTAAGCCGGCCGCCGAGGTGACACTGGAGCCGGGCAACGACGTTCGCGTGACGGTGCGCGAGAAGTATGGCGAGATCGCATCGGGCACCGCGTGTGGGTGCGGCTGCGGTTGCGCCACGCCCGACGACGAGGCTGCGCTGGCCGCGTTGGGCTACACGGCCGAGCAGCGCGCCGCGATCCCCGAGGGGGCGGATCTGGGACTAGGCTGCGGCAATCCGATCGCACACGCCGCGCTCAAGGCCGGCGAGACCGTGCTCGACCTGGGCAGCGGTGCGGGCATCGACTGCTTCCTGGCCGCACGCGAGGTCGGAGATACCGGCCGGGTGATCGGCGTCGACATGACGCCCGCCATGCTCGAGCGCGCTCGGAAGAACCGCGCCAAGGTGAACGCCGCGAATGTCGAGTTCCGTCTGGGCGAGATCGAGCACCTGCCGGTGGCGGACGCGTCGGTCGACGTGATCATCTCGAACTGCGTGGTGAACCTCTCGCCCGACAAGCCGCAGGTGTTCCGCGAGACGCTGCGCGTGCTGAAGCCAGGCGGGCGACTGATGGTGTCGGACCTCGTGCTCAACCGGCCGCTGTCCGAGGCCATGCGTCTGGATGTGGATCTGTACGTGGGTTGCGTGGCCGGCGCGTCGCTGAAGGATGAGTACCTGCAGCTCATGCGCGATGCCGGCTTCCGCGACGTGCAGATCGTACAGGAACAGGGCTACGCGGTCGGGATGGACAACCTGCCCGAGGGCAGTGCGGAGCGCGAGGCGTTCGGGGCGGTGACGTCGGTGAAGGTGCGCGCGGTCAAGAACTGACGCACGCGCTCGCATGAATCCGCCGCGCCGCCCGAGGCTGGGTGGCGCGGCGCATGGTCCGTTCCGCAGCACCTCTCCGAGCGGCACAGGGCCGTGACTGCTCCCGCCGCGGCCCGCTACATCCTCCCGCTCTCAGCCGACTTCACTTCAGGCGCGACAGCCTCGTGACCGTCTCCCCATCGGGGGTGCGGACTTGTGCAAAATACAGCCCGGCCGCGAGTGTGCGCCCCGCGTTGTCGCAACCGTCCCACTGATAGGTGTGCGAGCCAGGGGTGAACAGTTGGGGGGCAAAGTGCCGGACGACCCGCCCCTCCACGTCGAGGATCGAGATCGACACCGGACCCTGGCTTGCGAGTTGGAATGACAACCGGGTGCGGCCCGCGAACGGATTCGGTGCAGCAGTGAGACCCGAGATCGCGCGTGGCGGCCCCCCCACGGCCAGCAACGGGCCCGCGCCCGGCAGGCGCAGGAGTTGGCCGCGGATCTCGCCATTCGGGTGGCTCGACGTATGCGAATCGATGTAAACGTGGCCTTGCAGCACCTGGGACTCGTTCGCCGCGCCGTAGGTCCAGACCCCGATGCGTCTCGCTGCGGGTGTGAGGCTGACGACCGACGGCGCGGTGGCTCCGGCGGGCGCGTACCCGTGGAAGTGTTCACCGGTCTGGGAGACGCGCACCGAGTCCACGTGGATGTCATAGCTGAGAGCATTCGCCAGCGTATCGATGGAGATCATGGCGAAACCCGCGCTCCCGGTCTCGAGACTCGGCGGCACCGTCTGGGCCCCGTC
>JANNWR010000113.1:0-23083 GCA_031408715.1 bacterium | reverse complement strand
TTCGCAGGCGGTTGACGCGCCTCCGGCTGCCGCCTATTCTCCGCGGCCGATTCGCCACCCAGTTTCGTCGGGGCGTGGCGCAGCCCGGTAGCGCACCTGGTTTGGGACCAGGGAGTCGGAGGTTCAAATCCTCTCGCCCCGACCAGTTTCCCACCGGCTGCGCAGTTGCGGTTCGCGCCGGGCTCCGTCTCTTGCACGTGATGCGTGCCGGAGACTGTTCCCGGTCGGCCGCGGCGGGTCGTTTCCGGCCGCGCGAGCCCGACCTCGCGCAATCGGGGGCGCGTCCGTCTTTGCGCCTGTAGCTCAGTTGGATAGAGCAACGGATTTCTAATCCGTCGGTCGGGGGTTCGATCCCCTCCAGGCGCGCCATGTGCCGTGCGGCAGCCAGGGGCAAGTGTTTGGTGGTGGGTGTAGCTCAGCTGGCAGAGCATCGGGTTGTGGTCCCGAGGGTCGCGGGTTCGAGCCCCGTCATCCACCCCATCATTCACTTGTCCCCGGAGATGTCCCCGGAGATGTCCCCGGAGCACGCGTGACACGGCGGCCGGAGGCCGCGTTGGACCTCTCAAGGAGCCGCATGAAGCGTCGCGCCAAGATCGTGTGCACCCTGGGCCCCGCGACTTCGTCGCCCGAGATGGTGCGAAAACTGGTCGCCGCGGGCATGGACGTCGCCCGCTTGAACTTCTCGCACGGCTCGCGCGAGGATCACGCTGCGGTCTACCGCGAAGTGCGCGCCGCCAGCGACGAAGCCGGTCGCGCGGTCGCGCTGCTGGTCGACCTGCAGGGCCCCAAGATCCGTCTGGCGACGTTCAAGGGCGGCACGGCGATGCTCGAGAACGGCGCCACGTTCACGATCACGACCGAGCCGTGCGCCGAAGGCGACGCGAAGCTGGCGGGCACCACGTACGAAGCACTGGCAAGAGACGTCACGGCGGGTGCCAACGTGCTCATCGATGACGGCCGCGTGCGGTTGCGCGTCGAAGCGACCGACGGCGTGCGCGTCACGTGCACGGTGATCGAAGGTGGCGCGGTCTCCAATCACAAGGGCATCAACCTGCCGGGCGTGGTCGTGAGCGCGCCGAGCATGAGTGACAAGGATCGCGAGGACCTGCGCTTCGCACTCGGGCTGCGCGTCGACATGATCGCGTTGTCGTTCGTGCGCGATCCTTCGGACCTGCTCGAGGTGCACGCGATCATGGACGAGTGCGGTGCGCGGCTGCCGGTGATCGCCAAGATCGAGAAGCCCGAGGCGGTCGACCGCCTGGGACCGATCGTGCGCACGTTCGACGGGCTCATGGTGGCGCGTGGCGACCTGGGCGTCGAGATCCCGCTGGAGCAGGTCCCGCTCGTGCAGAAGCGCTGCGTGCGATTGGCGCGCGAGCACGGCAAACCGGTCATCGTCGCCACACAGATGCTCGACAGCATGATCCATGCATCGCACCCGACGCGCGCCGAGGCGTCCGATGTCGCGAACGCCGTGCTGGATGGCGCCGACGCACTCATGCTCTCGGGCGAGACGAGCGTCGGAAGCTATCCGATCGGCTCGGTCGAGACCATGGCGCGCATCATCGAGGCCGCCGAGTCGCAGGGCTTCCACGGCCAGCAGAGCCTGCGCCGCCGACCCGAGACGCGGCCCGAGGCCATCGCGCTGAACGCCGTGCGCATCGCCGAGGACCTGCATGCCGTCGCACTGGTGGCGTTCACCGAGACCGGTGCGACCGCGCGCCACATGGCGGTGCACCGGCACGGCATCCCGCTGCTGGCGTTCACGTCGCGTCCCGAAGTGCGCAGCCAGTTGGCCCTGCTGTGGGGCACCGAGACGTTCGTGGTGCCCATGGTGCATCACACCGACGAGATGGTGGCGATGGCCGACAAGGCGCTGCTCGATCTCAAGCGCGGCCGCGTCGGCGACTACGTGATCATCGTGGCCGGCACGCCCCCCGGCACGGCCGGCAGCACGAACACGCTGCGCGTGCACAAGCTGGGCGGGGAGTAGCTTTACCAAGCGCACGCCCGCGCCGCAGCGCTCGCAGTCGCACTGCAGCACTCGCAGTCGAGCGCTGGAAACCGGCCCCACGGTCGCTCGCAGCTGCCACGCAGGTCAGTCGGCGCTGGCTGCCGACGCCGTGGGCAGCACGTCACCGACGTGAACGATCGCGAGCCCGATGCGAGCAGGGCGAGCGCCACTCGCGAGCGCGTCAGGGCACTTGACCGGTCTGGTACGCTCCGTGCGAGCGATTGACGCGCGCCCCCCTGGGTCGCGGCGCCCCCTCCCCTGTACCAGCGAGGTGAAGGATGAACACTCCTTTCAAGATGAATGGGCTCACGGACTATTTCTTTGCGATGCCGTCTTTCTGGTCCGGCTTCGGTCGCGTGCTCGATGTCGGGGGGCAGTTCGACAGCTACAACTTCGGCGACACCCCTGAAGAGACAGACACGATCGCCATTTACAATGGCTGGCGCGCCGTTGGTCTGGAAATGGAACATGCAATCGCACAGTTCGAGAGCGAACTTGGGAGCACAACTGAGTGAGTCGACGCCCCCGAACAACCTCACCGACCAGGTGGGACCGACGAGCATCGTCGTGACCCAGGCCATCTACCGCGGCCCCCTGCCACCGCCCGCCGTGCTCGAGCACTTCGAGCGCATCCTTCCTGGTGCCGCCAGCCGGATCTTGACTGCCACAGAAGAACAACTGCGCCATCAGCGATCGATCGAATCCGCCATCGTGGCTACGAATACCCAAGCGCTCGGTCGGGGCCAGTGGTTCGGACTGATCGTGATCCTCTCCGGCATGGCGACCGGGGGCTGCTTGGTGGTCAGCGGGCACGGCCTTGCTGGCTTCGGCAGCCTGCTGGCCCCGCTCACCGCAGCCGCGGGGATGTTCGTGTTCACCCGTCGCCGCGAGGAACTCGAACGCGAACGAAAGCGGCAGCGCCAGTCGGACCATTGATTGGCTGGGATGATCGGCTGGGATGAACCCTTCGTCGCTCAGCCGCGACCCGGGCTCCCCAGCATCGCCGCCAGCGCCCGCACCGCGCGCCCGCGATGCGAGATGGCGTTCTTCTCGGCATCCGTGAGTTCGGCGAAGGTGCGCGTATCGTCGGCCGGCACGAACACCGGGTCGTAGCCGAAGCCGTTGGTGCCGCGCGGCGACTCGATGATCAGCCCCTCCAGCACACCTTCGGCGTGCAGCTCGCGGCCATCGGGCCACACCGCCACGCACGCGGTGCGGAAGCGTGCGGTGCGCTGCGTGATCGGCACACCGGTGAGCTCGCGGAGCAGCTTCGCGACGTTGTCGGCGTATGTGGCGTTGGGCCCCGCATAGCGCGCCGCATACACACCCGGCTCGCCGCCGAGCGCGTCCACCTCGAGTCCGGTGTCGTCGGCGATCGCGGGCAGACTGGTGATGAGAGCGGCAGCGCGTGCCTTGATGAGCGCGTTCGCGAGCAGCGTCGTGCCGGTCTCCTCGGGCGACACCGCGCCGGGCCAGTCGCGGAGGGCTTGCAGCGTGACCCCCGGCAATGCCAGCAGCGCGTGCAGTTCAGCCGCCTTGTGAGCATTGAAAGTCGCGACGATGTAGGAGTTCTCGGCCTCCGGCCTCGACCGAGCAGGGGGCGTGACCTCCGCCCTCGGCCGAGCAGGGGCCGTGTCCTCCGGCCTCGGCCGAGCAAGGGGCGCGACGTCGGCGTTCTGGTCAGGCGCTTCGCGTTGGTCGTCCGACATCACGCCGGCAGCAATCCCGAACCGCCGATCAGCTTCAACTGTTGGTTCGTGATGCGCTTGATGCCGGCCTTGGCCACGCGGATCAGGTCCTTCATCTGGGCGTCGTCGAACGTGGTCTTCTCGCCGGTGCCCTGGATCTCGATGAAGCGCCCCTTGCCGGTCATGACGACGTTCATGTCGACGTCGGCGCCGGAGTCCTCGACGTAGTCGAGATCCAGACAAACATTGCCCTGGACGATGCCGACCGAGATCGCCGCCACGGAGTCGAGCAACGGCGGCCCCGCGAGCTGGTTCTTGTTCGACAGCCACACCAGCGCGTCGTGCAGCGCGATCATCGCGCCGTTGATCGCCGCGGTGCGCGTGCCGCCGTCCGCCTCGAGCACGTCGCAGTCGAGCGTGATGGTGCGCTCACCGAACCTGGTCATGTCGGTCACCGCACGCAGCGAGCGCCCGATCAGGCGCTGGATCTCCTGCGAACGGCCGCCCGTCTGGCTGGTGCGCGGCGTGCGGTCGCCGGTGGCGCGCGGCAGCATGGCGTACTCGGCGGTGACCCAGCCGCGGCCGCTGTTGCGCATCCAACCGGGCACGCGGTCTTCCACACTGGCCGTGCACAGCACCTTGGTGCGGCCCATCGAGATCAGGGCCGAGCCTTCGGCATGCGTCGAGACGCCGCGCTCGACCTTGAACGGACGCGGGCTGCGCGGGTCACGGCCGTCGTGGCGCTTGAACTCGACGACTTCGGACGGGCGCGATTCGGCATCGCGGATGGCGGCGGGCTTGCGGGTCACTCGTGTGCTCCTGGGTTGGGGGATGTTCCTGGGCGGGCGCCAGCGCGAACTCGCGACAGCACGCGAGCCGCACATGGGTCATGTCGGAAGGTGAGTGCAGCAGGCCTTGCGGCGAGTACTTGCTCACGCACCATGCGTGCGTTCGAACCACGGCAGGTCGGTCTGGTCGACCACCGACATCTTTGGCAACTCGCGACCGAGGAACGACTCGGCGACGCGCGCGAAGCTGCGACGGCGCGGTTCGTCGGACAGGTAGAAGTGGTGCGTCGCGCTCGCACCACCCGCGGGTGCGAGCAGCCCGCGCTCGGCGAGTAACTCGGCGGTGGCGCGCGCGGCCTCGGCGCCCGAGTCGATGAGCTTCACGTTCGCTCCCATGTACGCCTGCAGCAGCGGCGCCAGCATCGGATAGTGCGTGCAGCCCAGGATCAAGCAGTCGAGGTTCGCGGCCTTGAGCTCGCTCAAGTACTCCTCGGCCACCAGCTTCGTGACCGCGTGATCGAGCCAGCCCTCTTCGACCAATGGCACGAACAGCGGGCAGGCGCGCTGTTCGACGCGGGCCTTCGGCGCGAGCCGGGCGATGGCATCGGCGTAGGCGTTGCTCCCCACCGTGGCCAGCGTGCCGGCGACACCGATGCGGCCGTTCGGGCTCGCCTCGAGCGCTGCGCGCGCGGCCGGTTCGATGACGCCGATCAGCGGCACGTCGAAACGCTCGCGCAGCGCGTCGAGGGCCTGGCTCGAGGCGGTGTTGCACGCCACGACCACGCACTTCACGTGCTGCCTCACCAGGAACGACGCGATCTCGACCGAGAAGCGCGTCACCGTGTCCTTCGATTTGTTGCCCCACGGCAGTCGTGCGGTGTCACCGAAGTACACCACCGACTCGCCCGGCAGCCGGTCGAACAGTTCGCGCACGGTGGTCAGGCCACCGATGCCCGAATCGAACACGCCGATGGGACGTGGATCACCGTTCACCGACACAGCTGCCTCCTTGAAGTCGCGAAGCTCACGGCCAATCCTCGGGATCGAGTGGCTGGTCCAACGGGAAGTGTCCGCCGAGTGACGTCAATGCGACGCCGGCACACACGATGCGGATGTGCTTGGCTTCCGGCACGCCGTCCACCACCGTCCGCACCAGTGAGCCCAGCACGAGCTCCTCGGCCCGGGCACCGCCGCTGAAACCTTGCCGGAACGGACGCGAAAGGTCGAGCGTGAGCAAGCCGGCCTCGTCGAGGTAGGCGTGCAACAGCAGCGTGCCGGGCGGCAAAGTGCGCACGCCGGCCTGGCGCGGGCCTTGTTCGAGCGCGGCCACGAGTGCGGCGACCCGCTCGTGCACGCCGGGCTCCTCGGCCATCTCGCGCGATTCGGCGAGCAAGCTGTCGCCGCCGGCGCTCGCGAACCACAGTGTGACCGAGCGCAGCCCCGCGGCGGTCGAATCCGCGCCCGCCACGGGTGGCGGAGCCGAAGCGGACCGCTCGAGCCACGCGCGCCACGCCAGTGCGGCGACGATGAGCACGGCGCCCACGACGATCAGCCGCCGCGTGACGCGCGGAAGTCTCAGTCGTTGCGTTGCCATGCCAGCACCCCCTCCGCGATCGCACGGGCCAATACCCGCATGCCAGCGGGCGCCAGCAGGCGCTGGCGTTCCTCGGGATTCGACAGCACGCCGCATTCGAGCAGGATGCCGGGCGGCTGCACGCCCATGAGCGAGACGCTCATGCGCTCGCGTACGAGTGCGGGGCCGATCCCACGTCGCTCGAGCGCGGCCGTCACGCTCTCGGCCAACCCGCGGCTCTCGACCGCGCGAGCGAACGCCACATCCCGCCACGGCTGCAGGGCGACCAGCCCGGCAGCTGCCGACGTGGCCTCTGTGGCCCGGGCCGGCACACACCATGCCCGCGGCCCGTGCGCACGCACGTCCGGGAACACTCCGAAGTGCAACGACAACACCGCGTCGGCGTGCGCTCGATTCGCGAGCTCGGCCCGCTCGTCCTGGCGCACGTCGCGATCGTCATGCCGCGTGAGGATGACGCGCACGCCCGCACGCTTCTGCAGCTCGTCCGCGACCAGCCGCGCAAGTTCGAGCGTCAGTGTCTTCTCTTCGGCTCCTGCTTCGCGCACTCCGATGTCGCTGCCACCGTGGCCGGCGTCCAGCACGATCGTGCGCAGCACGCGCGGCCCCGGAGCGCCTTCGCTCGCGAACGGCTGATAGCCGTTCGCAATACGCGAGAACGTCAGCGTGACGCGGCCCCCGGCGCGATCGCGCTCGAGCCGCCAGCCCGAAGCCGCCGGGTCCAGCGCGATCTCGAACGACATGCCGTTCGGGGTGGCCACGACGTTGAGGTCGCGCACCAGCGCCTCGTCCGGCAGCGAGTCCGGCAGCGCGCCCACCAACCCGCCCGCCACGCGCAGCCGGAATCGGGCGCGACTCTGCCCGACCACTTCCGCGCCATCTGCGTGCTCGGCGGGGATCACCAACTGGGTCACCGCACCGTGGATCTCGATGCGCGGCGCACCCACGAAACCGGCCGGCGGGGCCACGCGCACTTGTCGCGAGTCCGCGTCGTAGGCGAGCCGCGGCCACGAGCCATCCTGCGGTAGCACGCGCACCAGATCGACCGGGATCTGCAGCTCGCCCCCGCGCGTCAGCACCTCGTGGTCCAGCCGCACCGTACGGTCGTCCACCAGCACGAACGGATTCTGGGCGGTGAACGTGAGTCGGTGCTCACCCCTGCGCAGCACCAGCTTGCGCACGTCGGACCGCCAGAACTTGGCAGCCCCGAACAAGCGAGCCAGGTCATTGACGCCGATCATGGGCACGCCCTGCGCGTGCGAGACCGGCGCACTCTGCACCCCGAGTCCCACTGGCACACGCGCGCTGTCGGCGGCCGCGCGGAGCGTGCTCGCCGCGGCCAGAGTGCGCGGACGTACCGGTCCGCCTTCAGCAGACAGTGCCGCCGGCGCTCCGGATGCGAACCGGGCGCTGAGCAACACGACCGCCAACAACACCGGGCGCCAGGGCGTGCGCATGAACCGCGACATGACTAGTCGCGGCCCTGATGACGGCGGGCGCATGAACCGCGACATGACTAGTCGCGGCCCTGATGGCGGCGGGCGCGGTCCATCTCACGCTTGGCTTCGCGTGTGGCGATGGCCTCGCGCTTGTCGTGCGACTTACGGCCCTTGGCCACGCCGATGAGCAGCTTCGCCCGCCCACGGATGAAGTAGAGCTTGAGCGGAATGAGCGTGTGCCCTTTCTGCTCGATCGACTTCCACAGCTTGTCGATCTCGGTGCGATGCAACAGCAGCTTGCGCTTGCGCACCGGGTCGAGATTCCAGCGGTTGCCCATCTCGTAGGGTGGGATGTGCATCTGGTGCACCCACACCTCGCCGTCCTCGAGCGTGGCCCAGGATTCTTGAAGGCTGGCCTTGCCGACGCGCAGGCTCTTGACCTCGGTGCCGGCCAGCACGAGCCCCGCCTCGAGAGTGTCGAGGATGGTGTAGTCGTGCCAGGCCTTGCGATTCTGGGCGACGAGCCGGTCGGCGGATTCAGAGGCGTCGGACACGCGCTGCCCCGGCGACCCGTTCGGTTCCCCCCGTCGCAAGCGGACGGCCGGTGCCGCAGGCCGCCCGGGACGGACTCGATCGGGTCGCGAATAGAGGTGATGGTGCGGAAGGGGGGATTTGAACCCCCACACCCTTGCGGGCGCTAGAACCTGAATCTAGTGCGTCTGCCAGTTCCGCCACTTCCGCACGCAGTCGGGCCGAGAAAACTAGGGCCTGCGCGCGCTTACGTCAATCCGGGCCCGCTGCGGGGGCCCGGAAGGGGGTTGGGCGTTCGTGGTCGTGGCACATCCGGACAGCGCGCCACGAGGATTCGGGGGCGTCGAGACCCCCTGAGCCGCAGCGAGGGCGCCGGACGTCCGCGGACGCAGCCGTGCGCTCGTCACTGCCAAGCGAGCGCACGTGTGGAAGATCGTGGCTTGGTATGTCTCGCGACCGTGTAGGCTCACCGACATGCGAACCCCGCTGCCGGTGAACCTGCATGAGTACGAGCCCCTCGCTCGCCAGAACATGTCAGCCATGGCGTGGGACTACCTGGCCGGCGGCAGCGGGGACGAGCGCACGCTGGCCTGGAATCGCGAACGCCTGGACGCGACACGACTGTGGCCGCACGTGCTGCGCGATGTCTCGCACGTCGACACGTCGCTGACGCTGCTGGGGCACGAGCTGCCATTCCCGGTGCTGCTGGCGCCGACCGGATTCCACCGCCTGTTCCATCCGGAAGGAGAGCTCGCCACCGCACGCGGCGCCGGCAGCGTGGGCGCGCTCTATACACTGAGCACGGCGGCCACGACCACGCTCGAGGACATCGCCGCCATGGCATCGGCCCCGATCTGGTTCCAGATGTACGTGCAGCGCGACCGGGGCTTCACGCTCGAACTGCTGCGCCGCGCCGAGCGCGCCGGCTGCAGCGCGATCATGCTCACCGTCGACACACCCGTGCTGGGCGCGCGCGACCGCGACCAGCGCAGCGGGCTCGAACTGCCGCCCGGCATCGAACTCGCCAACCTGCGCGAGTTGCGCGCCCGCCAGCCGGACGCGCCGACGTTCGTGCATGGCTCGCACAATCCGTTCCTCGACCCGTCGCTCACGTGGGATGCGCTGTCGTGGCTCGTGGGCGAGACGAAGCTGCCGGTCATCGTCAAGGGCGTGCTGCGGCCCGACGACGCGCTCATGGCGATCGAGCGCGGCGCGGCGGCGATCGCCGTCAGCAATCATGGCGGGCGCAACCTCGACACCGTGCCCGCCAGCATCGATGCGCTGCCGCGCGTGGCCGCCGCAGTCAACGGCCGCGTGCCAGTGCTGTTCGACGGCGGCGTGCGGCGGGGTGTCGATGTGGTGAAGGCGCTGGCTCGTGGCGCCACCGCGGTGATGCTTGGACGGCCCTACCTGTGGGGCCTTGGCACGGCGGGGGCCGATGGTGTGGCGCGCGTGGTACGGCTGCTCGTGAGCGAACTCGAGATGGCCATGGCGCAGTGTGGCGTGGCGAAGCTGTCGGACATCACGCCGGCGCTGCTGTTCGAGGACGACGCGCGCCGCTGACTCGACGTGATCGATGCCCACGACACGCGGCGCTCGGCCGCGCCGGACCTGTCGCATGTGCACATCGCGCCACGCGATCGATGATCACGACATGCGGCGCTCGGCCGCGCCGGAGCTGTCGCATGTGCACATCGCGCCAACAGTGCACGCGCCCGGCCGAGATGCCGCGTCGCGACCACGGCAGCTCGGTCCGGGCGCGCTCTTTCACGCGCGCTCTCTCACGCTCGCGCCTTCGGGCGCGCTCTTTCACTCGCCCGCTCTCACGCGCCCGCTCTCACGCGCGCGCCTGCATGCGCGCGCTCCCGATGTCAGGAGTCATGAGCCGCACGCCACAGCGATGCACGGCTCGACCCGGGCTCATCGGTACATCGACTTCACCTGTCCCCAACTCGATCGCTGGGCCGCGGTGACTCCGCAGCTGTTGGCTGCCCCCGGCGAGGGCGCACACCCCGTGCCGGTGGGCAGCGTCGTGCCGGTGTAGGGGTTGAGCTGATCCTCGAGCTTCCACTCACCACCATCGCTCGTACGTCCGCTGGCGCGATCGGCGGCGGCCTCGTGCGCTTTGTACACGTAGGCGTCGACCAGCACGGTGTCGGCCCCGGTGACCTTCCAGAGCAGGACCTGATCGCCGGTGTTGCCGAGCGACAGCCCGAATACCGGGTGCGCGGTGGCACGTTCCCACGCCACCGAAGCACTGCCGGTGACCCACTGCACGGCCCCCGGAGCGATCGTGCCACTGAAGCCATAGCGCGGCAGGGTATCGCCATCGGTGATGAAGTAGCCGGTCAGGTCGGCGGTCGTGCTGCCGCCGTTCACGATCTCGACCCATTCGTCATCGCGTGAGCTGAACGTGCCGCTGCCGTCCCAGTCGCGCGCGGGCGCGGCCAGGATCTCGGACAGCCGCACATCGGGCGCGGCGGTGACGAGCCGCGAAGTGGCGGGCGGCGCTTCGGCGGGCGGGCCCAGCGGCACATGGGGCAGCTGGGACGGCGTGGCGCGCGGCGACGCCGCGGTGAGCGGAAGCCACAAGGAAACGAGCAGCGACAGCGAACGGAACCACAACGAGAGTCGCGGGATGCGCATGATGCGCTCCTTCGCAGGGGCGGGTGGCGCGGGGGGCACGCGTGCAGCGCCCGGCGCAGCAAGCCGCGAGCAGGCAGGCGCGACACATTGCACGGCGCGTGCCGTGGAGCCCGGGCACACGACCACAGGCACTTCGCGCACCGGGGCGGGCGCGATCGCGTCGAGCGCGTGACCAGAGTGTTCACATCGGCGACGCATCGGGAGCCGAATAGGGCTCGGTGGCCCGCGACTGGACCCCAGCGCCCGACACCCCGGATGTCCAGGCCCGTCGCCAGACAAGCCACAGCCTTGCTCGCGCCAGCGCTGTGTCAGCCGCCGATTCGCGTGCTCGTCCGTGTGCTCAGGAACTCGGCGATGCGGCGCAGCCCCTCACGTAAGTTGGCCTGCGAGTTGGCGTACGACAGGCGCAAGTAGCCCTCGCCCTCTGGCCCGAAGCCCGTACCCGGCAGCGTGACCACACCCGCTTGGTCCAGCAACTGGTCCGCGAGCTCGCCGCTCGTCAGCCCCGGCACCACCACGTTCGGGAACGCATAGAACGCGCCCGCGGGCATGCCGCAGCACACGCCCGCAATGGCGTTCAGGCCGTTCACCACCAGCGCTCGACGGGCGCGGAACTCGGCGACCATGGCACGCACTTCGTCCTGCGGACCGGTGAGTGCCACCTCGCCCGCCTTCTGCACGAACGTCGCCGTGCACGAGTTGGAGTTGTTCATCAGCATGGCGAGTTGCTTGGCGAGCGGCTCGGGCATGATGCCGAATCCCAGCCGCCATCCGGTCATCGCGTAGGTCTTGGAGAAGCCGTCGACCACCACCGTGCGTTCGGCCATGCCGGGCAGCGTGGCGATGCTGACCGCCTCGCCGTCGTACACCATGTCGGCGTAGATCTCGTCGGACATGACGATGTCGTGCGCACGGGCCAGTTCGGCCACCGCCTCGAGCGTGGCGCGCGGCAGCACACCCCCGGTCGGATTGTGCGGTGAGTTCAGCAGGATCATCCGGGTGCGCGACGTGATGCGTGCGGCGAGAGCCGCCAGATCGAGGTCGAAGCCGCGTTCGGCCACAAGCGGTACCGGCACGACACGCGCGCCCAGGAACTCGGCGATCGAGACGTAGTTCGGGAACGCCGGACTCGGGATCAGCACTTCATCGCCCGCCTCGAGCGTGGCGAGCATGGTGAAGAACAGGATCGGCTTGGCCCCGGGAGTCACCACGACATTGGCGGCCTCGCACGCGAGTCCGCGCCGCTGGCGCCACGTGCTGGCGATGAGCTTGCGGAACTCGGGCAGCCCCGCGGCCGGACCATAGTGGGTGTAGCCGGCTTCGAGCGCCGCGTCAGCGGCTTTGCGGATGTAGGCGGGCGTGTCGAAGTCGGGTTCACCGATGCCGAGGTGGATGATGCTACGACCCTGGGCCTCGAGCGCCTTGCCGCGGGCCAGCATGTCGAACGACGCCGCGCTCGTCAGATGCCCCATCCGTTCCGCGAATCTCATGCGCTTCTCCCGAGCCCACCGCCGAGCGGGCTCCCGAGAGCCGGGAACGCCGCGACCATTGCACCGTCCACGCGGGTGCCACCGGCACCGCACGCGTTCCGCCCGTGGTCAGAGCGACCCCCAGACGGATGTCGCCCGTCGCGATCGGCAGCGCGAACTCAGCACGGGTGCGTTGCCCCGCCCCGCTGAGGGATCGCAGCACCAACCGATCGGCTTCGGGCTCCGGCAGGTACAGCTGTTCACCGCGCCGCACGAGCCAGACCGCGTGTGTGACTTCAACACGGCTGCCGTGCCCGGCGGCGATCTCGGCGCGCGCCACCACGGCGCGCCGCACGGCTTCACGGGCGAATGCCCGCGCGCCCCACAGTTCGTGACGCAGCGTGAGCCGCGCCCCGGGTGCCCCGCCGCGCCACTCGCACCACAGACCCTGCCGGGTCCCTGCGGCACGCGTGTGCGGCGTCGGTTCGCGCCGTGCGCCATGCTGCTCCTCGATGCCGCACGCGAACGCTGCATGGTCGCCCATCGGTGCGGCCACTTCAAGCGCAGCACGTGCTCCCGTGCGAGCGCCACCCCATTGCCACAGTGAACCGAACGCCGACGCACGCAGCGGTTCCGCGCCACGAGTTCGGCGCGAGCGCGTTCGGTCGTGGGATCGCGCAGCCCCGGATCCCTGTCGCTCGCTGGCGCCCTCCCGCATGCGCCGGAAGTCGAACTCGTGCACGGCGCTCGCTGCCAGAGCGCGCGGCGGCCCCGCACGAGCGGGCTCCGCCAGCGGGCGGAACGCCGGCCGTCCACCGCGAACGCGCAACGACAATCGTGTGCCGCCGGCCTCGCCGAGCAAGACGCCTTCGGCGCGCCAGCGGCCGTGGGAACCCAGTGCGAGTTCGAGTGCACCCTGGCGCGGCTCGAGCGCCAGGCTGCCCTGTGCTTCCCCGCCCACGGTCAGCCCACCCAATGACCACGTACCCGCGCCGATACGTGCCCCCACCAGGCGGCGTCGTGCGAACCGGCCAGCGACGAGTGACAAATGCGAAGCTCGGTACGCCAGACCGTCACCGGTGCGGCCCCGGAAACGCGCCTGCTCGCCGCGGTCGTCCGCCGTACGTGCCCACGGCTCCGCTGCACCTCCCAGCACGAGCCCGCGTCCCCAGCGCGGCGCCAGCCGGCCAGCAGCCAGTGAGCCACCCGCGAGTGGAGCTTCGACGCGACCGCCGGCGAGCGCATCGTCGCCATCGCGCAGCGTGCCGCGAGTGCCGCCCCCCCGGAACGTCACGCGCTGTGAACGGCGCACCCCCGAACGGCCGTCACTGGCGGCGGACACGGCCAGTTCGAGTTCGTCGTCAGCCAGCGAGTCTGCGGACTCCAGCGTGTAGTCGCCTTCGCCGGCTTCGGGTGGGGGCTCGGGCGTATCGGCCCGCGCCGCACGCACCACGAGCGCACCGCACAGCATGGCGGCGAGCAGGCGCGCGGTGGCGCTCACGGCTCGCTCCGGGATCCGTGTGGCGTACGCTGCCAGCCGAGCGCGACGCGCACGCTCTCACCCAGCACCGGGTGCACGTCCACTCGTACGTCGGCCTGCAGTGCCGCGACGCGAGCGCGCACGCCGGCGGAGCCACGCAGCGGCGCATCGCGCACCTCCGCCCAGGTGTGGAAGGGCGCCAGTTCGAGCGCCACGCCCAGCGCGCGTTCGCCATCGTCGCCGGCGCGCGGCGCTTGCAGGCGCAACCACACTCCGGAACCTGCTCCGGCACGAACGCCAAGTTCGAGCGGGCGAATGAGTGGCGGTGACGGCCCGCGCATCCAAACTTGTGGAGCGCTGGCCCACACGCGCACGCCACCCGCCGGGACGAGCCAGGCGCCGGCTCCCAGTTCGAGTCCTGCCGCGGTCGAGACCGCGCGAGCCGCGCTCCATGGTGCATCGCGCTCGACGCGTCCGCACAGCCTTATCGCCGCACCCCCGTCGGAGGCTGCGCCGCCCACACTCAGTCCGAGCGTCGTCCAACCCAGATCGGGCATCCCGGTCTGCGACAGCCCCATCGCAGCACGTGCGCCCCGCCAGCCCGTGGCGATCACCGCCGAGCGCGTCTCGAGCTCATCCAGATCCCACCATCGGGTGTTCGAGACGGCCGCAGTGAAGGCTCGACTGGCAGATGGCAGCGCTCGCTCCAGCGACGCGAAGGCGTCGTCGTCGACCGCAGCAGGCGGCGAAGCGCCCGCGAAGTCCTGGGCGCTCGCGCACGCGGGCAGCACGAGTGCTGCGACCAAAGTGAGTCGAGCGAGCAGCGCGCTCAGGACAAAGTGCTTTCTCACGGCCGCGCACCATCGACCCGCAGCGCGGTCACCCGGGTGATCGACCCCGCGTCGGATTCCGCGCGCAACACCGCCAGGTACACGCCCGGCGCGAGCGCGTCGAAGGTCACCGGGCGTTCGCCATGAGCCCCCGACGGCACCGGACCAGCCAGCCGGCGCGTGCGGCGGCCGTCCATGTCGTACAGCTCGAGTGTGACGCGCGCCGACTCCCACGGCAGCTCCCACGCGAACTGCACCGTGTCGCCATTGCCGTGCAGTCGGCGTGGACTGGCGCGAAAACCGCCGGGCACCGGTGGGGCCGCACGGGGCGGAGCGAGTGGGGTGCCGCCGGCGCTCACCGCGGGCCGCCAGGTATGGCCATCGCGTTCGAGCGTGACTCCGGCGGCGATCCCACTCGCCGAATACGACACGCGCTCGACCGGCACACCGTCCGCTTCGGCGAGCACGATCTGGTCCGCGATGCCCGTGGCGTCGTCGGAGTTGTTGAGCGCGGCCCATGGCGTCACCCGGCGCACGCGCGTCGCATCGAGCGCGGGGTGCGCGAGCAGGAGCGCGGCGGGATCCTGCGCCAGGACCGCGAGACTGTCGGGCGGCAGCGGTGCGCCGGCATCGATGCGCCCGGCAGCGCCCGCGCGATCGCCCATCCGGAATGCCTCGAGCGCCAGGGATTCATGCGTCGTGTTCTGCAGCTCGACCCATTCACCCTCGGCAGCCGCGGGGTGGAACTGGATCTCGGTCACCGCCAGAGGCCCTGCGCCGACGCGCGCGAGCAACGTGTCGGCGTCGTCGTGTGCGGCCTCGTCGCCGCT
Source organism: bacterium (assembly GCA_031408715.1). Classification (GTDB taxonomy): domain Bacteria; phylum Eisenbacteria; class RBG-16-71-46; order RBG-16-71-46; family RBG-16-71-46; genus JAIOPA01. The sequence continues at coordinate 7,777 of JANNWR010000113.1, read as the reverse complement.
CAACGACACGCGCGCCACGACCGGCCCGCGTCCGGCGCGCAGCGTACCGAGCACGACGCTCACCTGCGTGGTCTCACCCGCCGCGAGCGCCGGCGCGCTCGACTCGACAGATCGCGCAAGCAGATCACTCGAGACGACCACGCGCGCATCGGTCTCGGACCAGGCCGCCGCGCCGAGGTTCGTGAGCAGCAGTGTGAGCGTGGCGCTGCCGGATGGGTCGGGCTGCTCGGGAACGAGCTGCATGCGGCGGCGCACCAGCGCTGCATCACGCGCGCGCTGGTTGGCCGCACCCGGCGACGGTTCCGACGCGCGAAAGTCGCCGGCATTGCTGCCGGTCGCGGCGTCATCCGGCCAGCGCGCCAGGGATTGCCCGCTCGCGACGTCCTGGGTCGGCGCACCACAATGGTATTCGTCGAAATCGTGCGCGCCCCAGCCGACGACTTCGGACGAACCGTCCGGCCACACCACCCGGACGGCGTCCGGGCCGTTCTGCAGTTCGAGCGCCGCGATCCGGTCCGGGGCAGGAACGACGCGGGTCCCGCCCAGAACGAACCGCGCTCGTGCGTTGACGGAATCCCCGGGCCCGCCCGTCCATTTGAGCGTCCAGCGCCCGGGTGCGGCCCCGTCCCCCGCCTCGATGCGCATGCCGTTCAAGGGCTTGGGGGAGGCTCCCGGATTCCATATCTCGACGAACTCGAATCCCGTATCATCGCCCGGGGCGTCATAGTACACCTCGGTGATGATCGGATGCGTAGCCGGGGCGCACGACAACGCCGCCGCCAGCAACAACGACACAGCTTCCATGGCCGCTCCTTCTGCAGGACAAGCGCGTGGCGTCCGAACGATCAGAAGCCGAGCTGAGGTTCAAGGCGCGGGGGCTCGGACATCACACGAGCAGCGACGCTCGCCGCACCGCGACACCGCAAGCCTCGTGCCGAGACGCGATCACACACCCGCAGCGCTTCACATCCAGTACTTGCACGGGGACGCCGCACACGACGGCGTCGATGTGATGACGGACGAGACAGTACTGCGACACACTTGAGCCTTCTCAGGAATGGGAGATGCAGATGAACAGTTCGCGATCACGGACAAGCGCCCGACTCCTGCTTGCCACGCTCCTGAGCATGACGCTCGCTTCAACCGCGCTCGCCGCCGCGCGCAGTCCGCAGGTGCCGGTCAGCGGTACGGCGCTGGCCACGTTCTTCGCCGCGCAGGGCCAAGCCATCGCGGTGAACAGCCAACAACTCGACCTGCAGCGCACGAGCGTGCCGGCCAGCACGGGATTCGGGATGCGCACATTCGTCGGCGCGTCGGTGAGCCATGGTATCTACAACGCGGCGGCGATCGCGCCGGCGCTCTACCAGGTCTGTCCCGGCGCTGCGACCATGGGTTGGTTCGCGGTCGCGGCGTTCCGCGCCGCTCCCCAGCGTCTGGTCGTCAACCTGTTCGACGCTTCGAGCACGCTGCAGGGCAACAATGTCTATCTCGGTGCCGACAACACGGACTTCGGCTTCTATGAGGCTGGCCCCGGCGGCACGTTCTATTCACAGGACGCCCGCAACGCCGGTGGCAGCGCACGCATGCTGGCGTTCAATGGCACGGGTGCATTCGCCGGTTCGACGTGGCTGTGCACCGAGACCGGCGCGGGCCCCGGCGGCGACTTCGCCGACGTCATCACGCTGGTCGACTTGTCGCTGGCCCCAGTGCCTACACGGCCCAGCAGTTGGAGCCGCGTGAAGCAGTTGTACCGATAGCAGCAAGCGGGAGTACGGAACGGTGGGCCTGACCACCGCGCGCCGCGTGCTCCCGCGCGCACTTCCCCCGGAGGCGCTCATGCGCATCACCGTTCGTCTGGCCGTCGCCGTGGCTCTGGTTCTCGCAGCGAGCGGCGCACACGCCCAGTTCCGCTCACCTCAGGTCGCCATCGTGAGTTCGAACCTGCAGGCGGTGTTCACGTCCGCCGGGCAGACCGTCAACGTGACGACCGACCAGCGTGCCGCGCAGAGCTTCCAGGGCATCAATGTCGGCCTCCCGGGCTCGCTCACGTTCGCCGTTCGCAACGTCCGTGGCCCGCAGTGGGGGCTTGCGGCGTACGACTTCGTGGCGACCACGCCGGTACTGCACGAACTCCTGCCGGGGGGTGCGCCACCTGGCTGGTACAGCCTCGTGACCTACCGCAGCGGACCGGAACGGCTGATCATCAGCCTGTTCGACGCCAGCAGCATCATCCAGGGCTCGACCACGTATCTGGGCGTCGACCCACTCCTGCAAGGTTTCGCGGTCGCTGCGGACCCGGCGGGCACTCAGTACTCCGACGACTCCCGCAACCCCGGCCAACAGCCGCGCATACTGCTCTTCCGCGGCACCGGCCCGTTCGCGGGCGATGCGTGGTTGTGCGTCGAGCTCGACGGCGACCAGGACTTCGACGACGCGGTGTACCGGCTCGAGTTCTTCGCTCCAACGAGCACGCGGCGCGATAGCTGGGGCCGGCTGAAGCAGTTGTACCGGTAGCGCCGCAGCTCACGATGAAGCCCCGGCGACCACGCGCTCGCCGGGGCTTCATCGTCTCGGGGCGTGAGCTACATCAACCCGCGCCGCCGGCGCCACATCCATTCCACGCTCAGCATGCCCACCAGGAGCGCGAACAACCACGGGGACTCCCACAGCCGGTGACTGTCGCGCTGCGCACGCACCAGCGCGCGCGGGTCGAGTGTGCGTGCCCAGCCCGCGGCGTCCGCCGCCCGCCCCGTGCGAGCGCCGCTCGCCGCCGCCACGGCGGCCATCGCCGCGCTGTCGGGCTGAGCGCGCAGTGCTTCGAGTGTCCAGCGGTCGACCACGAACTCGTTGCGCGCACGGCCCAGTTCGCGGCCGTTGCGCGTGGCCCGCACGCTGACCTGCCAGCGACCCGGGCCCGGCGAGGGCAGGTTCAGCGTGTAGGCTCCGGCACCGCCCGGCGTGAAGGCGATCTTGCGCAGCTTGTTGTCGGGGCCGATGAGCTCGCCGCGCACCTCCGCGCCCGAGACCGGCTGGAAGCGCGCATCCTGCAGCACGGCATCGAGCCGCACGGGTTCACCGCCCGGAACCAACTTGCGTTCGGCGGTGACGCGCAGCGGTTCACCCTGCACGGGCTCGGCCAGCCAGCGCACGGTCTTCCGCCACAGTCTCCGCCCGCGTTCACCCGCCAGATCGTCATTGCCTGCGAGCGACCAACGCCACAGCCCACTGCCATTCACGAGCAGCGCCTGCCCTCGTCCGATCGCGCGCGACACCCAGAGCGGGGATCCGCCGTCGCGCCCGGCGATGAGCACGCGATCCGCCGCACCCGCAGCGAGCGGGGCGACCTCACGCAGCGGCGCGGCGTCGTGCCACGCGCGTGCACCGCGTGCGGGATCGTCGTCCCACGCCAGCAACTCCATCGCCAATGGCTGCGGCTCCGGTGCCACCTGCGCGCCTGACGACGTGCCGAATACGGCTCCGAAAGTCGCTCCCGCCGCGAACTGCAGTTCGGCCCCCAGCCGACCGCGCGCGAATCGCGCCGCACCCGGCTCGCCACCCGACAACAACAGCAGCCCGCCCCCATTGCGCACGAATGGCACCAGCGCGGCATCCATGACGGGGCCCAGATCCACGCCCGAAAGCCCATCGAGCACGACTACAGATTTATTCACGAGGTCCGCCGGCGCCAGCGCACCGCCTCGTGCACGCTCGAGCCCGCGCCAGTTGCCGCTGGCATCGCGCACGCGAGTATCGAGCTCGAGCGTCGAATCGCGCGCCAGCGCTCGCCGTACGAACGCCAGGTCCCAGTTGAGTCCGCCGCTGACGATCAAGACGCCCAGCTTGCCGGGCGCGACCGGGATCGCCACGCCGTGCGCATCATCGAGCGGCGACGCATCGCGCTCGAGCGGTGCGACGCGTGCGGTCCACAGGGCGAGCCCCGGCCGGGTCGGCACGACGCTCAGTTCGGCGGTGGCTTCGGCACCGGGCCCGGGGGCGGGGACGGTCGCACGCGCCAGTTCGCGGCCCGCCTCCTCGAGTTTCACCACGATCGGCGTACCGCGCTCCTCGTCGCTCACCACACGCACACGCACCGGTGTCGCCGCAGCGACACGCGCCTCACGCGACGCCTCGACGCCGGCGATGCCACGATCGAGTCCGGCACGCTCACCGACCAACAGCGTATGCACGGGCACGCCGAGCGCGCGTGCAGCGGCCACGGGATCGGCCCCGGCGTTCACGCCGCCGTCCGACACCAGGATGACGCCGTCGGGGCGCCGGCCGGCCGGCAGCCGCGCCAGCTCGCCGAGCGCGTCCCCCGGCGCGCTCGCACCACGCTCGTTCGCGTCTTGCGATGAATCAGGGAGCAGTGCTGCCGCGTAGCCGCGCACGTCGACCTGGGCGCGGCCGCGCAGGGCAGCACGCAACGCCTTCACCGCCTCGGCCGCAGCGACGCGGCGCGACACGCCACCTGGTGTGGCGAGCTGGTCCATGCTGAGCGAGCGGTCCTCGAGGATCACCACGCGCGCTCCCGACGATGGCCGCGAACGCTCGAGGACCGGAAGTGCGAGCAGCCACACGAGCGCGACCAGCACCGCGATGCGCAGCCCGGTGAGTAGCCGGCGCACACCCGGTGCGAGCGGTGGCAACCGGAACGAGTAGGCCCACAGAGCCAGCCCCAAGAACGCCAGCGACAGCCCAGCAAGGATCAGCCACGGGGCATTCGGCGCGAGATGCAGCGACAGTCCGCTCACGCCGAAGGGAGTTCGCTCGCGCGCGTGGCCCGTTCCTGGTCGGCGAGCCGCAACCCTTCGAGGATCAAGCGGTCCAAGTCCAGGTCGAGCGTGATGTCTTCGCCTTCGGCGACCTCACCCGGCACGAATCGGAAGCGGCCGTCGCGCCACAGGATGACGTTGTACACAATACGACGCAGCACTTCTTGCACGGCATCGGTGACCTGTTCGCCGGTGGCGTCGCCGTGTTCCACGAGCAACTGCCCGATGCGGCGGTCGGGCTCGGCGACTTGCCGCTCGAGCGCGCGTGCCAGGGCGGGTGCGGTGATCGCACCCTTGTGCATGAGCAGTTCGCCCGAGCGCACCGCCAGACCACTCGTGCGCGCGAACACCGGCCGGCCGCGCTCGTACCATAGGTCGACGCGCTCGCTGCCGCGCTCGAACTCGAGCCGGCCTGCGGCCTGCGCCAGTTGCAGCAACTGCAGCACTTCCGATGGGAAGAAGTGCCCGAGGTCTCCTTCGAGCGCGGACCGCATCATGACCTGAACCCCCGAGACATCATGCACCCCATTGCACGTCGCGCACGACGCGGTCGGCGTGACGCGCCGCCCCCGTGAGCAGACGCAGGTTGTACCAGCCGAGCACCAGGACTTGAAGCACGGTGGCGGACAGCAGTACGCCGAGCGCGATCTCGGTCAGCCGCGTGAGCCCTTCGCCGAGTGGTCCGCGCACCGCGACCAACAACGTGAACAGGGCGATGAGCGTGGTCATGACGACACCGGTCAGCCGCCCGAACCACGTCGGTTGGACCTTGAGCGGCCCCACGAACAGATAGAGCGCGCTGCCACCCACGAGCAGGATGCCGTAACGCAGCACGGCGACCCAGAACACCCAACTGTTGAGCAGGTCGGCGGCCGCGAGTCCCGCGAGCATGGTGAGATTGAAGACGATGTCGACCAGCGGATCGAGCACCGTGCCGAGTTCGGTGGTCTGCTTCCAGCGCCGCGCCAGATAGCCGTCGAAGACATCCGTGAGCGAGGCGAAGATGTAGACCCCGAGCGCCCACGAGAAGTGCCGGTCGACGAGGAACACCGCGATGCCCGGCACGAGCGATACACGCGCCAGAGTCAGCATGAGCGGGAAGTTGAGCCCCGACAACCGGTGGCCCTGCGCATCGCGCAGATGGCCGACGAACAACGTCACGAATGTGAACGCCGGCAGCATCCACAGCGCGGTGTGCAGGAAGAAGCGTTCGGCAAGGTCGCGATCCCACGCCAACGCCATGCCGACACTGGCGAGGAACGCCACCGCGAAGAACACCAGCCCGACCGCCCACACCGAGCGGACCGCGCCGGGATTGGCGAGCCAGTCGGCCCGCACACGCGCGGCCACCCGGCGAGCGTACGTGAGCAGCGCGGCGGGCACGAAACGCTCGCGCCGCAACTCGACCAGGTACTCCTCGATGAACATGGGGTGCGGGGTTCTCCGAATACGGCTGTGGTGAGGGCAGCCTCACGAGCGAGCATGAATTTCTCAGGAGACGAGTCTAAGCCGCACCCGAGATGGCCGCCACCACGCCTTCACGTGCGCGGCCGGAGCCGCCACGGGCGCAGGCTTCCTGTGCGTGCGGCGTCAACCCCCAAGGCGCACCCGCGCGATCGTGACGAGTATTTTCGCCCCCGCCCGCACCGAGCCCGTGAGCGTGCCCGCGATCTTCGAGCGCCCATGCCGCCGGCGCCGGTAGCGCACCGGCACCTCCAGCATCGCGATCCCCTCCTGCGCGGCGCGCGCCTGCATCTCGACGGTCCAGCCGAAGTCGAGATCGCGCAGGCGCAACGCCTGCAGCGCTGACCAGCGGATGGCGCGGAACGGCCCCAGATCCGTGGCCTCGACTCCCCACAACAGCCGCAGGAGCGCGGGAGCGAGGAAGTTCCCGAACGCCTGCACGGGCGTGAAAGCACCCGGCTCGCGTTCCCCCAGCACACGCGAGCCGATGACCAGCTCGGCGTGGCGCGAGACCAGCGGCGCGAGCAATGCGGGCAGGTCGGCGGGGTCGTCGCTGTGATCGGCGTCGATGAATGCGATCACGTCGGGCGGCGAGGCCGCGATGTGCGCAAGCCCGGAGAGGCAGGCTCGGCCATAGCCCGCGATCGACTCCCTGACCACCTCCGCACCCGCTGCGAGCGCGACCTCGGCCGTGGCATCGCGTGAGCCGTTGTCGACAACCACGACGCGCCGCACGCGCCAGCCCTCCCCCGAGCGCGGCAGACCCGCAAGAACGAGGGGCAATGCCGCCGCTTCGTCACGCGCGGGGATCAGGATGTCGACGATGAGCATGTGCGCAGCATAACGGCTGCAGGCTTGCGACGCGGGCATGAAGAAGCACCCGGCCCATTCGATCGCGCCCGCGCGATCGGGATAGGGGGTAGCGGGTTTCCCCGCTACTCCCCTCCCACACCACCGGACATGCGGGTCCGCATCCGGCGGTTCGGAAGGTTGACGGCGTGCCACAACGGCCCGCCTGTGCTGGTGATTCGTGCAACGTCGTCGGGGATTCCTCGCTGCGTCGTACGTTCGGGTTTCACCCTATCCTCCGGCGCGAGCTCCATCCTTGCGGGCGTGGACTTCTGAGGCACGGCCCCTTCGTGAAGCACGGGCGCGCACTCCCTTCCGTTCGGCCCTTCGCGGTCGCCCGCTAATATGGCCTTGGCTGACTCCTCGCTCCGTTCGGGACAAGCACCTGGCCCGGACGTCGCCCTTTCAGGCATGAAGCGAGGTCTCCCCAGATAAGAACGCTGACCGTCCCGCCGCGACCGCCGGATTTACGCCGCCGAGCTTTGGTCACGAGAGTTTCGCGGTCACTTGCCCGCTCACCCTGCTCGACACCGCCTCATATCCGATTTCTGTTCGTCGGCCCGTCGGTTCGTTTCCCGCTTCCTTCAGACGGTCGCTCGCGCTTCCGCCTTTGCGGTTCCCTTGAGTCCCTGTGACCAAGTCCTCGGAGGACTTCCACCTCCAAGTCAGCGCCCATGCTGGGCGTACAAGCG
>JANNWR010000112.1:0-2612 GCA_031408715.1 bacterium | reverse complement strand
CCGTCGTACTCGCGCTGCTCGCGGGCTCCGCGTTGCTGGCGTGTTGGTTCCCTGCCCGAAGGGCGGCGGCTGTCGACCCCGTGATCGCGCTGCGCCAGGACTAGGAGAGACTTCAATGGACAGCATCCTGCAGGACCTGCGATACGCGATCCGTTCGTTGCGGCGCACACCGGGCTTCACGTTCACCGTGGTCGCTGTGATGGCACTCGGGATCGGTGTCAACGCCATGATCTACACGGTGGTGCGCGGCATCTTGTTCGCGGATATCCCGTTTCCACGGCCGGAACGCATTGTGCAGCTCGAGGCGCGTCAGCCCGATGGCGTGGGCAACATGTCGCTGCCGGATCTGCGCGACATCCTCGAATGCAGCAAGACGCTGCGCTCGGTCTCGGTCATGCTCGAATGGGGCCCGACGGTCAACATCGGCGACGACACCGAGCGTTTCGCAGGCGCGATCGCGTCCTCCGGGCTCTCGGGCGCGCTCGGCGTGCAACCGGCGCTCGGGCGCTGGTTCACGGCCGACGAGTGCCGCACCGATGCCAACCTGACGACGGTCGTGATGAGCGACAAGGTCTGGCGCGAGCGCTTCCACGCCGACCGAGAGATCCTGGGCCGGCCGCTGTCGATCAATGGCCGTCAGCGCATCATCGTGGGCGTCATGCCTGCGGGCTTCCGGTTCCCCGAGAACGCCGACTTTCATGTGCCGTTCGCGATGAACGACACCTCGGGCAATGGGCGAGGGGGGCGCTATCACAATGGCTATGCCCGGCTGGCCCCGGGGGCAACACGCGCGCAGGCGCAAGCGGAGCTCGATGCGCTGTCGCGCGAACTGGAGCACGATTTCCCGCAGACCAACGACAAAGTGCGGCTGCTCGCCACGCCGTATGCCGAGGCGATCCAGCGCGACATCCGCCCCATCCTGATCGTGCTGTTGCTGGCGGTCACGTTCGTGCTGCTCATTGCCTGCGCGAATGTCGCCAATCTGCAGTTGGCACGCGCGACCTCGCGCATCCGCGAGATGGGCGTGCGCATGGCGCTCGGCGCGACGCGCCGGCGCATCGTCCGCCAGATGCTCACCGAGAGCCTGCTGCTGTCCTGCATCGGCGGTGCGCTTGGCATCGTGCTCGGGCAGTGGGGCATGCGACTGACACTCGCCAGCATCCCCGAGGAGTTGCCGTTCTGGATGAGCATGAACCTCGATCCGATGGTGGTCGCCGCGGTGGCGGGAGCCGCGATCCTGTCGGGAATCCTGTTCGGGCTCGCACCCGCGCTGCAGGCCTCGTCGGGCGACACATTCTCGCCGCTGCGTGAAGGCACGCCGGGTGGCGGGGACTCGCCGGGCCGCCGCCGCATGCGTAACACACTCGTCGTCGCCGAGATCGCGCTGTCCGTCGTGCTGCTCATCGCTTCGGGCCTCATGGTGCGCACGTTCCTGCGGCTGCAGGACCAGCGACTGGCGCTCCGTACGGAAGGCGTGCTCACGGCCCAGGTCACGCTGCCGGGTGCGACCTATCCCGAGGATCTGCAGCGCAATGCCTTCGTTCAGGACTACCGCCGCTCGCTGCTCACGCTTCCAGGTGTGCGGGCCGCGGGTGGTGTACTGAACCTGCACCTGGGGCGCAGTCGCTGGACGATGAGCGTGCTGCCGGAGGGCATGGAGTACGACCCCAAGCGCCCCCTGCCGGTCGCAGCCTTCAATGTGTTCACTCCGGGCTATCGCGACGTGGTCGGGATCCCGTTGCTGCGCGGGCGCGATTTCACCGATGCCGATGTCGCCGGTGGCGAGCGTGTCGCGCTCGTCAGTCAGGCCGCGGCCCAGAAGCTCTGGCCCGGCCAGGACCCGCTCGGCAAGCGCTGGAACCTCGGCCCTGACGACAAGCGTGGTTGGGCCACGGTCGTGGGGCTGATCGGAGATGTTCGCCAGCACATCAGCGCCGAGGGCCGTGTCTTCGGCGAGATCATCGTTCCCAGCACGCAGTGGAACACGCAGACACTCAACTGGGCCGTGCGCAGCGACAGCCCACCCTCGGTGCTGGCACCCGCCATGCGAAAGTTGTTGCGATCCAAAGACGCCAACCTGGCGCTCGCCCACGTGCGCACGCTGCGTGAGCACATCGCGCACGCCAGTTGGCAAGCACGCATGTACGCGCAGCTGATGGGGGTGTTCTCGGGTCTGGCGCTCCTCATCGCCGCACTCGGGATCTATGGCGTCATGGCTTACAGCGTCACGCAGCGCACGCGCGAGATCGGCATTCGCATGGCCCTGGGCGCGGCGCGCGACGATGTCCAGAAGCTGATCCTTGGGCACGCCATCCGGCTCACGCTGCTGGGTTCGGGCATCGGGCTGGCCGCGGCCTATGGAGTGACGCGATTCATGCAGAGCATGTTGTTCGGGGTCCGGCCCGACGATCCGCCCACGTTCGTGGGCGTCACCCTGATCCTCGCCCTGAGCTCCGCGGTGGCCGCCTGGCTGCCGACGGCGCGGGCGGTGCGAGTGGACCCCGTAGTGGCGTTGCGCCACGAATAGGAGAGGCCGCGATGGAGATCTTGATACAGGACCTGCGTTTCGCGCTGCGTTCACTGCGGCGCACACCGGGCTTCACCGCCGTGGT
>JANNWR010000111.1:0-5388 GCA_031408715.1 bacterium | reverse complement strand
CAGGCCGAAGTAGCTCGCATCCGCGGTGACGAGGTTGGCGATGTTTCGGTGCTCGATCATCACACCCTTGGGATGGCCCGTGGTACCCGAGGTGTAGATGACGTAGGCCAGCGTCTCGGGCGTGACCCATGACGGCCGGCTGCGGGAGGTCGCTGGGGCACCCGAAGCCGTCGGCGGCACGATGCGCTGCGCTGGAACACCGGCGCCGGTCAGGAGCGAGAGTTCGGGTGCACCGGCCACGACGGCGACCGCGCGGCTGTCCTCGAGCAGGAAGCGGAGCCGGTCGGGAGGGCTGCCGGGTTCGATGCACGTGTAGGCCGCTCCAGCCTGCAGGACCGCGAGATGGGCGACGTACAGGTCGGCTCCGGTGCGCGGGATGACGATCGCGACGACGCACTCGCCCGACACGTGCGGCGCCAGCCGCGTGGCCAGGGCCTCGGCCGCAGCGTCGAGCTGGGCATAACTCAGCCGGACCCTTCCGGGCTGGCCAGGGCGAGGTGGCACGTCCAGCGCGATGGCGTTCGGCGTGGCTCGCACCTGCTGTTCGAACAGGGCATTCAGCAGCGGGACGCGTGTCGCGGTCCGTTCATCCGTGTGCATGTCGAGGGCGGCTCCGGATCCTTGGGCGTGGGTAGGCCGCATTGTGTGCTACCGACGCTCAAGGCTCAATGAGAAAGCACGCAGACGGGGGTGGCGATGTGGCCGCCACCCCCGTCTGGTTCAGTCCGGTGCAACTCTCCGACGGTTCCCGGCCGCACCCATCTTGAGATGAGCCTGCCTGGGCCGGGTTCGTCTGCTGCGATCACTGTCTACAGAAGTGCTGCGGGCCTGCGGTTCGACGGGTGATTCTTCGGCTTACTCCACGATCACCATCTTGCGCTGGGCGCGGTCAGTGCCCGCGGTCAGGCGGTAGAAGTACACGCCGCTCGACAGGCGGCTGCCACGGTCGTCGTCGCCGTTCCACTGCAGCGTGTGCACGCCCGGGCCCATGGCCCCCTGGGCGAGGGTCTTGACCGCACGGCCGGTGACGTCGAACACGCGCAACTCGACGTCGCGCTGTGCGGGCAGGGCGAAGCGGATGGTGGTGCTGGGCCGGAACGGGTTCGGCGAGTTCTGGCCGAGTTCGAACGCCAGTCCGAGGCTGACCGGGGCGGCGACATCATCCGGGTTCGGCGGGCCCGCGGTCACGGCCCCGAAGCCGATACCTCCCGGCCGCGGGAGTTCCGCGAGCGTATGCGACTCGAACATCGCGGTCTCGGCGACCTCGATGGTGCGAGAGTAGGCCGCTCCGACCAGCGTCGAGCCGTTCATGAGCACGACCCGGGCAGTGGGGGCGATGAGCGAACCGTGGAAGTAGCCCTCGGGGCTGACCTTCACGTACGCACCGTTGGCGCGCACGTACATCCTGAGGTGCGTCGTCATCATGGCGTCGCCCTGAGCGATGATCGCGCCACGCGCCATGTCGAGGTTGTCGGTGTGGATGATGACGGTCGCGAGGTTGCCGATCGGCATCTCACCGGCGATGCCCACGGGCTGATCGACCTGACCATCCGGGTCGTACTGCAGATAAGCACCGATGCCGAGCGAGATGCGCGAGAACACGTACGTGCCCGGCTGCAGGATGACCCAGCCGCCGGAGCCGACAAGCAGCGTGCCGTACTTGCCCGGCGTGAGCGTCTCGATGCCGTAGGCCGGCACATTGACGCTGGTGCGGATGAGCGGCAGCACGGGCAGCGCCGGCAGCGCGGGCATCGCGAGTGGCGCGTAGAATTCGGCGTTCGGGGCGGCAAAGCCGTCCATGAACGTCAGGGGGCTCAGCGTGATCGGGCCCTTCGCCATCAAGTTGCCGGCGATCTCGAGGCTGTCGCCCGAGATCTGGATGCCGCCGGGGCCGGCCGTGATGTCCGCGTGCATGCTATGGCCCATACGCGACGCCACGCGCACGCCGCCATTGCACCAGATGTCGCCCTCGAGATCCATGCGGCTCGTGATCGTGATCGAGTCGGTCGCGAACAGCGTCAGCGCCCCCAGCGTCGGCTCGGGCGCCGGCAGCGTCGTGGCGCTGAACACCGGCAGGTTGAGGAACGCCCTCACCGGCGTGGTCGCACCGCTGCGACCCGTGGCCGGCAGGCGCATGATGGCATCCGCCGCCGGGCCCGAGACCGTGAGGTCCTGGAGCACGGAGACTTCGTTACCCTGCGCGCCGTTCGGGAGCACCAGTTCGGGATGATCGAACGGGGCGCGGTACCAGCGCACGCGCTCGTCGGTGAGGCCGCGCAGGAAGCTGAGCAGCGCGATCTGGCGGTTCGGGTAGCCGAGCAGGCCACGCATGCGCTCCATGTCGGCATCGAGGTTGGCCAGGTTCTCGTCGTGGAAGTTGCCACCGCGAGCATAGAACGCGACCACATCCTGCAGTGAAGCCTCGCCACCGTTGTGGAAGTAGGGGCCGGTGAGTTCGATGTTGCGCAAGCTCGGCGTCTTGAAGCAGCCATCGGCGTTGATGCGCTCGAACGGGTCGATGGACGGGAACAGACTGTTGTTGGGCACGCTGCCCGGGTGGAGCTGCTCCTGACGAGCCAGCGACAGCGGGTTGCCGAACGGGTCGTTCGCACCGAGCCCGATGTCGTCGGTCGTGCGGCGCACGCCGATGTTATAGAAGCCGCCGTCATAGACCGAGCCTTCACGGTCGGCCATGACCATGCGCTCGATCTGGCCGTCCATCGTGATGGGGTCGAGCCGGGCGGTGATCGCCGCGCCCGTGAACTCGGGGCCGGCGTGGCAGCCGAGGCAGTTGCCGCCGTCAAGGCCGCTGAACACGCGCATACCGATCTTCTGCTGCTGGGTGAGGGCTGTGGGGTTGCCCTCCTTGAACTGGTCGTAAGGCGCGTCGTCCGAGACCAGCGTCGCTTCATAGGCCGCGATCGCCAGACCCCAGAACAGCGAGAAGTTGGACTCCATGAGCGTGTACTGGTCGGTCGGCAGCGCCGAGGCGACAGCGGACGTCGTGGCCGTCGGGCCGTCGAGGACGCTCGTGGCGCCGCCCATGCCCTTCATCGCATCAGTCGGGGCCGCCGCGCCGTCGACCGGCACCGTCGCACCCGGGATGATGTTCATCGCGCCATCGAGAAGCTGCTGCGAGTTCCACCACTGCTCGTGGAACGCAGCACGGATCAGGTCCGCGTAGGTCGTGGACAGGCCGCGACCGCCGGCGACCGCCAGCGGCCCGAGCACGGAGTCGTCGTTCTTGACCTGCTGGAGCGCGAGCGGCTGCAGCGAGATCATCTTCTTGCCGAGCTTCATGAACGTGCGGCCGGCTGCGGACATCTCGACGGCCGACAGCGCCGGGCCGACCGCCTGCGAGGCGGTGCTGGCCATGTCGAGCGAGATGTGGACGGCTTCGAGCTCGCCGAGGTCATTGACCTTGAGGACGCGAGCGTTCACGTCGGCGTCGCCGAACGGGTTGCGTCCGTTGAACTGACGGCTCGCACGGCCGTCCCAGAAGTTGCGGACATTGAAGATGGCATTGATCGTGGACGGCGCGTTGCGGCCCGTCACGCGCCGCACGTTCAGCCCGCCGACCTGGAAGCCGAGCGGATCGAGCACGCTCATGTCCATGTCGTCCCGGCTGCCTCCGGGAACGATGTCGTTGAATGCGCTGGCGTGGACGCCTTGCGACCCCGCGACGTCGTCGCGGTCTCGCAGCAGCGTCGAAAGGCGATTCGTCGGGTCGGCCAGCTTGTGGAACGGGAACTCGGTCGCGGTCAGCTTGTGGTTCGGCCCGCCGGTCTCGAACAGATGGTTCCCGCCGGAGTTCAGCTGGTTGACGCTGCGGCCATCGACTCCGGCCTGGAAGTGGCAGGTGGCGCATGCCGTCTTGCCGTCGCTGCCGGCCTGCATGTCCCAGAACAAGGCTTTGCCGAGTGCGATCGCAGCGGTCTCGTCCTTCACGAACTGCCCGATGCCCACGGGCTTCGGCACGACGACCGTCTTGAGCGACGGCGGCATCGGGATGATGGAGGGAACGATCTGGGCGTTACCGACCACCGAGATCACTTCGAGAGCGACCAGGCCGAGGACGAACGCAGGGAGAGTTCTGCGCATGACCACCTCTTTAGGAGTCGCGGCAGGCAGTGCCGCGGTGGGGACGCTGCTTCTCGTGTCGCGTTCGACCCGGACTTGGAGAGGAGTCCGGACTGCTCGCGAGAAGTCGGAGAGAGAGAGAGGGGTGACGCAATCAAGTTTAAGGAATCATCCCGACGGAGTAGAAACGGAATCCTTGCAAGCAAGCCTCCCGATATCGAAAACGAGACGGTGGTGAACGCACGTTGCATGGAAGCGAACTCGGGCAATGCATCGTGCAAGACGCTGCGCGAAAGCACCCAGCATGGGGACCTGGCAAGGGGGGCGTCGCAAGCCGGTAACGCCGACCACTCAAGGGTTCGTGTCGCGTGTCGCCTACGAATCTTCAGTTCGAGTGAAAACCGGCCGATAGCGGCGGTGAGGTGTTGTGTTGTTCACGGCGTGGCCGTTGTCCGGCAAACGCTGCGCGAACGTCTTCGTCCATGACCCGATGCCTTGGGAACCAGGCGGTGATCACGTCCGGCTCTCCCACCGGATTCACCTGTCGCGGGTACGTCTCCGCAGGCACGTCCCGAATCGCTCTGGAAGGGGAACTACCCGATGGCCGGCTGGCAACAGAAGTTGATGGAAACGGCGCGCAAGAACCGCGTCGAACTCGTGGACGCCAAACTGTCGCGCCGGGACCTGTTCAAGATGGGCCTGCTCACGAGCTCGGGGTTCCTGGTCGCGAAGATGGGACTGTCGTCGCGCAACGCGACAGCCGGTGGTGCGGTGGTGAGCCCACCGACGACGCCGTGGCTCGAGCAGTTGCCGGTGCCGCCGGTCGCGCAGCCGCTTCAGATGTCGGAACTGACCGGTCCCATGCCCGAGCAGATGTGCAACACCGCCGCCGGCGAGCGCGGCCGTCCCGACGGCCATCAGTTCTGGGAACAGTTCGATCCCGCGAACATGGACTTCTACGCCAACGACAATCGCCCGGCGAAGGCCAGCTGGCACCGCGAACTGCCGCTGGACGACGTCTGGCTTTTCAACGGCATGTTCCCGGGACCGCGCATCCACGCGCGTGTCGACCGCCCGGTCATGATCCGCTTCTGCAACAATCTGCCGTCGCTGGCAGACCATCGGGGATATGGCCGGCCGACGCCGACGACGCACTTGCACAACGGCCACACCGAGTCCGAGTCCGATGGCAACCCGATGGACATGATCGAGGACTCCGGCGGTGGCACGACCCCGCTCGGCGGCTACTGGAAGGACCACTTCTACCTCAACAAGCGCGCCGGTTTCACGGACCCCAAGTTCGGTCCC
>JANNWR010000110.1:0-1616 GCA_031408715.1 bacterium | reverse complement strand
CCGCGGTCGGTGCTCTTGAACAGGTAGGGTGCCAAGTCGCCGGTCTTGTGCTGGTCCACGGCGGCGTACAGCGTGTTCTTGTCGTGGCGGTCGGCCTTCACGTCGTTCACGAAGAACAGGTCTTTTACACCAGGCAGCTTGTCGGTCTTCTGCCAGTGCGCTCCCCCGTCCTCGGTCACCTGGATCAGGCCGTCGTCGGTGCCGGCCACCAACAGTTGCGCATCGAGCGGCGACTGGTCGAGCGCGGTGATCGTGCTGTACTTGGCCATGGCCAGCAGGTCCCACATGGCATCGAAGCTCCACACGCGCCCCATCATGGGCTGATGCATGCGGTCGATGCCGCGCGTCAGGTCGCCGCTCAGCGTGCGCCACGAATCCCCGCGGTCGTCGCTGCGCCACACGCGCTGGCTGGCGAAGAACAGCGTCTTGCTGCCTTGCGGGCTCACCACGATGGGCGCGTCCCAGCCGAAGCGTTCTTCCGGCTCGCCCTTGGCGGGCTGCGGCTGGATGAACACCGACTCGCCGGTCTTCCGGTCGAACCGCACCATGTTCCCGTTCTGCGACTCGGAGTACACGATGTTGGCGTCATCCGGATCGGTGGCCGGCATGTAGCCGTCCCCGCCGCTCGTCACGAACCAGTCGCTGTTGTTGATGCCGTGCACCTTGTCGGTGCGCGACGGGCCGCCGAGCGTGTTGTTGTCCTGCGCGCCGCCGTACACGTTGTAAAATGGCAGGTCGTTGTCGAGCGCCACCTTGTAGAACTGCGTCACTGGCAGGTTGGCCACAAAGCGCCACGTGGCACACAGGTCGCGCGACTCGTACAGGCCGCCGTCGCAGCCGGCCAGCACGAAGTTGGGGTCGTGCGCGTCGAACGCGATGGCATGATTGTCGACGTGCTTGAACTTGCCTTCCACGCTGCGGAACGTCTTGCCGCCGTCTTCCGTACAGCGCAGCCGCACGTCGGCCATGTACACCCGGTCGAACTGGTGCGGGCTCGGGAAGATCTCCTGATAGTAGTGCGGCCCGGTGCCGCCGGCGATCACGTCGCTGCGCTTCTCCCACGAGCCGCCGGCGTCAGCCGAGCGCCAGAACCCGCCCTTGCGGTGCGCCAGCTCGATGGTGGCGTACACGACGTCGGGGTTCTGCGGCGACAGGGCCAGCCCGATGCGGCCCATCTGCTCATCGGGCAGGCCCTTCTCCAGCTTGCGCCAGGTCTTGCCGCCGTCGACTGATTTGTGGATCGCCGACTCCGGCCCGCCATTCATAAGCGCGGCCACGGTGCGCAGCCGCTGGTGCGTGGCGGCATACAGCACGTCGGAGTCGCGCGGGTCCATGACCACGTCGGTCACGCCCGTGAACGGGCCGCCGCCCAGCACGTGGTTCCAGGTGGTGCCGCCATCGGTGGTCTTGTACAGCCCGCGCTCCCCGCCCTCGGACCACAGAGGACCCTGTGCGGCCACGTACACCACGTTCGAGTTCTTCGGATCGATCACGAGCTTCCCGATGTGCTCCGACGCCTCGAGCCCCATCTTATTCCAGCTGGCACCCGCGTCGAGGCTCCGGTACACGCCATCGCCGAACCCCACGTGACGACCGCCCACGTTCTCGCCGCTTCC
>JANNWR010000109.1:0-10805 GCA_031408715.1 bacterium | reverse complement strand
AGAACCCGGCCGCCAAGGTGTACGTGTGGAAGAACGGTGCACCCGACGACACGTCGTGGGCGTTCTTGAACATGCCGCCGCACTTCGGTCGCAACTCGATGCTGGCATTCGAGCTGACCCGCGTCGAGTTCGAGAACCATGCCGCCATCGATGCACCGCGTGATTCGGCCAAGATCTCGGTCAAGGCCGGAGGGCACAAGCCGTGACCTCCCCCGTCCGCTTCGCGCGCCGCCTCACGGCGTGGTCGCTTGCGACCGCGGTGGTGTTGGCCATCGCCACAGGGGTCCACCCCACGGTGGCCGCGAAGCCGGGCGCGCCCGCCCGCAGTTGCTACGATTGCCACGCCGGCTCCAAGAAGGAGTTCGCCAAGAAGAACGTGCACGACCCGGTCGCCAAGGGCGATTGCGCGGCGTGCCACCTGAGCCACGGCTTCTCGCAGAAGCTCGTACTCAAGAAGCCGGCCGAGGAGCTGTGCTTCGACTGTCACGCCGACTTGAAGAAGGCTCCAGCACCCGCGCACGAGCACGCCGCGTTCAAGCGCGGCGAGTGCTACGGCTGCCACGACTCGCATGCCAGCAACGAACCGCACCTGCTGCGCGAGGGTGGCCCCGAGGCATCGTGCTTCAAGTGCCACGACAAGACCGCGCAAGAGGCCAAGCTCGCCGTGCAGCACGCGCCGTTCAAGGCGGGCGACTGTGCCAGCTGCCACGTCTCGCACGGTGGCGTGAACGACCACTTGCTGGTGGCGAGTGGTGAAACGCTGTGCGCCAAGTGCCACACGCCGGCGACGATCACTGCAAAGCACGCGAGCGTCTCGCGTGGCGGCCTGAACTGTGTCGATTGCCACGCCCCGCATGCCTCGGCCGCGCCCAAACTGTCGCGCGGCGGCACGCACGCTCCCGTGGCCGAGGGCCAGTGCGACGCCTGCCACGTCATGGAGGGCGGCAAGGCCAGCAAGAAGCTGGTCGCCACCGTGCCCGCGCTGTGCGTGACGTGCCACGACGACATGGCGAACCTGGCGGCACGCAAGGCTCCGCACGCCCCAGCCGCGGAAGGCGACTGCCTGACGTGCCACGACCCGCACCGCGACAGCGGCTCGGGACACCTGCTGAAGGCGTCGCAACCCAAGCTGTGCGGGGAATGCCACGAAGACACGATGGCGCCGAGCAAGGATCCCGTGACGCACAAGGCATTCGCCAATGGCGACTGTGCTTCGTGCCACGACGTGCACGGCTCAGCGAACGCGCACTTGGCGAAGACCGCGGACGGCACCATGTGCCTGACCTGTCACGCCAAGGTCGGCGAACGCATCAACAAGGCCACCGGGGGACATCCGCCGGCGACCAAGAAGGACTGCTTGAAGTGCCACACGCCGCACCACTCGGCGCAGGCCGCGCTGCTCGTGCAGGACGAGCGCTCGCTGTGCATGACGTGCCACAACGACACGCAGAAGAAGGCCGCGGGGAAAGAGCCGCATCCGCCGTTCGCGGGCGGCAACTGCAGCACGTGCCACGAGCCGCACCAGTCGGACCACGAGAAGATGCTGCGGGTGCCGGCGTCGGAGCTGTGTGGGAAGTGCCATGGCCAGATCGGGCGAGAGCAGAAGGCTCTGCACGTGCATGCGCCCGTCGCCAAGGGCGACTGCCTGCGCTGCCACGGCGCGCATGCGGGTGAGGGCAAGGCACTGCTGGCCGCGAAGCCCGTGGTGCTGTGCGGCAGCTGTCACGCCGACATCGCCAAGAAGGCCACCGGCCCCGGTGCACACACGGCCGCAGCCAGGGGCCTGTGCATGGCGTGCCACGAACCACACGGTTCGGCCAAGCCGAAGCTCCTGAAGGCCGAAGGTGGCAAGTTGTGCATGACCTGCCATCCCAGCGTGGGACAGGACGTGGCGCACAAGCATGCCCCGGTCGAGAGCGGTGACTGCCTGACCTGCCACGACCCGCACGGCGGAGTCGCAGCGCCCGCCCTCACCAAGCTGCCCGAACAACTCTGTCTCGACTGCCATGAAGCGGCCGACAGTGACTTGAAGTCCAAGCACGCGAGCGCCGACCTGTCCGGGGGGCGCTGCCTGTCGTGTCACGCGCCGCACGGATCGGCCACCGCCGGTCTGGTGTCCGCGCATGCGCATCCGGGTTTCGCCGAGAAGGACTGCAAGAAGTGTCACGGAGCCGCCGCCCCCCCCAGCGCGACCAACCTGATCGCGCCGTCCAAGGAGCTGTGCGGCAAGTGCCACGATCAGGCTCGTGCCAAGTCGGCGGAATCCCACGTGCACGCGCCGGTGGCGGGCGGACAGTGCATCGCCTGCCACACGCCGCACGCCTCGGCCCGCAAGGGGCTGCTCGCCGCACCGCTCGAACGGCTGTGCGTGAGCTGTCACCCGGCGGTCATGCAGCAGGCGAAGTCGGCGCATGGTCATGTGCCGGTCGCGAACGGCGACTGCAGTGCGTGCCACGATCCGCATCAGTCCGCGAATCGCGGGCTCCTCACTCAGAAGACCGGCGACCTGTGCCTGTCCTGCCACAAGGACCTCGCCAAACGCCTGGCCGAGGGCACGCCGCACGCCCCAGTGGGTCGCGGCATGTGCCTGACCTGCCACGCTCCGCACGGCAACGCCAACCCCGGCATGCTGAAGCGCGAAGGCGGCGCGATGTGCGCGGTGTGCCACGATTACAAGAAGCCGGAACTTGCCGCCAAGCATCCCGGCATGGCGATGGCCACCACGAACTGCGTGACCTGCCATGACCCGCACGTCATGGGCAAGAACCGCGAACACCTGATCAAGCCGTTCCCGCACCTGCCGTTCGCGCGCGGTGAGTGCACCAGTTGCCATACCAGCAAGGGGGCGAAGACGCTGATCGCCACCGGCAGCGACCTGTGCCTCAAGTGCCACGAGAAAGTCGCGGGTTTCGCCAAGAAGCCCTCGCAGCACGCGCCCATGCAGGCGGGGATGAAGTGCCTGTCGTGCCACGAGCCGCATGCCGGCGCGGCCGCGAACATGCTGAAGAAGCCAGGTGACCAACTGTGCTTCACGTGTCACGACCGCGCCATCACGGCAGGAGCGGTCAAGCATGCCGCACTCGACCAGGGCTGCGTGGCGTGCCACGCCCCGCACGGCGGCGACGGACCCAAGCTGATCACCGCCAAGGACGAGGCCGAGCTGTGCCGCAGCTGCCACACCGACCTCGCCAAGCACTACCACCCCACACAAAGCACCCGGCCCGACCCCCGAACGGGCCAGCCCATGCGCTGCACCAGTTGTCACCGTCCGCACTCCGCCGAGCTTCCGGGTCTGCTCACGCACGATCCCAAGCGCGACCTGTGCATCCAGTGCCATGACCCATCGATGGCCCCGCCGCCACGCAAGCCCTAGGGGTCCTATCGGGGAGGAATCATGCCCTACGCCGTGCACTACATCCCGATCCTAACGACGGTCCTGTCGGCCTGGTTCGGCGCCCAGCTCTTCGTCCGCTGGCGCCGGCGTCCCGAGCGTGCCCATCACGGCTGGTGGGCGTTCGGCGTGTGGATCTATGGACTCGGCACACTGGCCGAGAGCATGACGACGATGTACGGCTGGACTCCAGGCATGTTCCGGCTGTGGTATGTGACCGGCGCGCTGCTGGGCGGCGCGCCGCTGGCACAGGGTTCGGTGTATTTCCACTTCAAGCGCGACACCGCGCACGCCTTGAGTGCGGTGCTGGTGTCTTACCTGATGATCGCCACCGCGCTGGTGATCCTGTCCCCCATCGACATGTCACTGGTCACGCCGCACGGCTTGTCCGGGAAGGTGCTGGCGTGGAAGTGGGTGCGCATGCTGTCGCCGATCGTGAACCTGTACGCCGTGATCTTCCTGATCGGCGGTGCGGTGCGTTCAGCGATGCTGCACTGGAGCCGGCCGGCCACGCGCGCGCTCGCCCATGGCAATGCCATGATCGCACTCGGGGCGATCCTGCCAGGCATCGGTGGCTCGTTCTCACGCGCCGGACACACCGAAGTGTTGTACGTGCTCGAGTGCATCGGCCTGCTGTGCATCTGGCAGGGCTTCCGGCTGTGCACCACCGGGGAGCGCGAGCCCGTGCTCCGCGAGGTGCCCGCGCAGCACGTCGCCGGATAGGGCGGCTGTTCGCGCGATCCACTCGAACCGCCGCGAGGGCGAGGGCGACAGCGCGGCTAGGCCAGCCCCTGCTCCAGGCGGCGTGCCCGCGCCAGCCTCTGCCGCGCCTCGTGCTGCACCACTTCGAGCATGCCCAGCAGGCCCTGGCCCTTTCCCATCGACAGGTCGCGGCCGAAGATCTCGAACACCACGTCCTGCGGCACGCGCACCACCTGCTCGAGCGGTTGGCCCGACAGCGTCTCGTCCAACAGCACCGCCCACGCCTTGGCGGACAGCCCCTGCGGGTTCTCGACCGCGAACCACAGCTTGAACGTGCCGTCCGGCAGGTCGGTGGTGAACACGTAGGCGTCGGACTCGCAGCGCGGCGCGCGTGCGGACTCCGGCCATGGCCGCGTCGCCACGGTCGCGGGCACCTCGCTGAACTGGTCGGCGTACTCGATCAGCAACTCGGCACGCAGGCCGCGGTCGACGGATTCGAAGTCCGCGACCGCTGCGGCCAGTGGCGCGGGCAGCGGAACGGCATCGCTCATCGGATCACTGCCATCCACCAGCCCGTCGTTTGAGTGTCGTGGCTCACGGCCGCTCGACCGGCATGCCGACGGCGTTACCCCACTCGGTCCAGCTGCCATCGTAGTTGCGCACGTTGCGATAGCCGAGCAGGTATGTGAGCACGAACCACGTGTGGCTGCTGCGCTCGCCGATGCGGCAGTAGGCGACCACGTCGTCGGCCGGCTGCAGGCCGATCTCGCCCTCGTAGATCGCGCGCAGAGCGGCGGCATCCTTGAACGTGCCGTCGTCCGGATTGGCCGCTCGCGCCCAGGGCACGTTCTTGGCGCCGGGAATGTGCCCGCCGCGCAACACGCCTTCCTGCGGATACTCCGGCATGTGCGTGCGTTCGCCGGTGAACTCCTGCGGGCTGCGCACGTCGACCAGTTTCTTGTGCGCGCGGATGTGCGACAGCACCTCGTCGCGGAACGCGCGGATCTTGGCATCGTCGCGATCGGGCGCTGCGTACGATGTGGCCGCGACGCTCGGCACGTCGCGCGTCAGCGGGCGCTTCTCCTTCTCCCACTTGAGGCGTCCGCCATCCATGACCCTGGCGTTCGTGTGACCGAACAGCTGGAATACCCAGAACGCGTAGCACGCCCACCAGTTGCTCTTGTCGCCGTAGAACACCACCGTGGTGTCGCGCGTCACGCCGATGCGGCTCATGAGCTTCTCGAAGGCGGCGCGATCGATGTAGTCGCGGCGGACCTGGTCGTTCAGGTCGATGGCCCAGTCCACTTGCACCGCACCGGGCACGTGCCCGGACGGGTAGAGCAGCGAGTCCTCGTTGGATTCAATGACGCGCACGTTCGGATCCGCGAGATTCTGCGCCACCCACTCGGTGGAGACGAGCGCGCCGGGCTGAGCATAGCCGCGCGCGGCGATGTCGGAGAGCTGGACAGTGTCGGACATGGGAACCTCGGGGTTCGGGTGCTGCCGCAGGGGGTCGGGCCGGAGTGTAGCCGAGAATGGGCTAGCGCTCTTCACCCCATTGCGCCGGGGCGATGGCCGGGCCGCGCTCCCGACGCGCCAGCAGCATGCGTGGGTTTCCAGCAAGGTCGTCGCGCAGCTCCACGGCCGACCAGTCGTGTGCCCCCTCGAGCCAGCCTGCCACCTGGGCGGCGCGCACCTCCGCCAATTCGAGCGCCAGGAGCCCGCCGGCCATCAGGTACCGCGGGGCCTCGTCGATGATGTCGCGCAGGTCGGCGAGCCCGTCGTCCGCGGCGAACAACGCGGAGTGGGGCTCCCAGTCCACAACGTCGGCGGGCAGCTCTGCGGCTTCGAACGCCGCGATGTAGGGCGGGTTCGACACGACCACGTCGTAGCGCTCGTCGGGGTCGACCGCCTGGAACCATGCGCCGCGCGCGAACGTCACACGAGCCGCAAGCCCGAGCGCGACGGCGTTGGCGCGCGCAAGCTCGAGTGCCGGCTCGGACGCGTCGGTCGCCGTCACCTGTGCGGAAGCGTGTTCGTGCGCGATCGCAAGCGCGATGCACCCCGAGCCCGTGCCCAGGTCGAGCACTCGCGGCGCGCGCCGGCTCCAGTCCTGAGCTGCCAGATGCTCCAGCACCACCTCGACCAACAGTTCGGTCTCGGGACGCGGGACGAGCACGCGGCGATCGACCATGAGATCGAGGTCGCGGAACGCCGCACGACCGGTGATGTACTGCACCGGTTCCCCGGCCTCACGCCGAGCGAGCCAGGCTTCGAATGCCGCGGCCTGTGGCATCGGGAATGCAGTATCGGTCCGCACGCGCAGTTCGCCGCGCCCGATGCCGAGGAGCCGCGACAACAGCTCCTCGGCATCGCTGACCGCGTGACCTGCGGCCACCAGCCGGACTTTGGCCGCGCGCAGCGCCTCACCCACCGTGTTCGCCATGTGCGCGAACATAGCTGCCGGGCGCGGAGCGGTCGAACATCACCCCGTCGCGGCGGCGGGCGCGACGGAGCCTTGCAGCGCGAGCATCCCGGCGGGAACCCCGCAGGCTTCGGCCCCGTTCGGAACTCCGGCTATGGACTATCGGGAGACAGTGCGGCGTCCAGGAACCCGAACATGCAGCTCATGAGCGCCACTCCCGCCCACGGCACCGGAGCGGGGATCGCGGCCTTGAGCGACACACCGCACATCACCGCGAGGATCACCCCGATGCGAGAGGTGCTGCCGTCGTCACTGGCCGAGGCACGCACGGGTGCTGCTGGCGTGAACAGCAGCGCGGCGGCCAGTACGATTGCGGTGAGGAAGCGCCACCACGACGGTGCGAGGCGCGAGCTGGTGCTGGGTCGTGCGTGACATGCCACGATGGTCCGCATCACGCACCTCCGTTCGGCGAAGCGGGCTCGTCGAGAAACAGCTTCGAGCACGCCAGCATCGCCCCGGCCCAGTCCACAGGCGTGACGGCGCGGAACACGCCGAATGCGCAGCCCGCATAGGCCACGACCTTTTTCCAGCCTTCGGCCGTATTGTCGCCGGTGGCAGAATCTGCCGCATGCGCGGACGGCGGGACGATCGCAAGCATGGCGGCCATCAGCAGCACGGGCACGCCATCCACTCTACGAGTGATCAAGAGACACCCCCCTGTCGGGTCGGTTGTGTCCGGGGAGCACGGACGGTTCACATCCGGGAGCTGGAACTGTCGGGGACCACACCCGCGGGCGTCGACGACAACAGACTCCCGCTCGCATCGAATCGGAACGTCTCACCGTAGACGCGCCGCCCCCAGGCCTGGCGCCACACTTGATCGCGGTCCCACCACAGTCCGCCCGGCAGCGCCACGCCGAGGTCGTGTGCGCGCGGCACCGTGTGACTGTCGACGATGAGCGCTGCGAGCCGCGGTGGGCGCGCACGGGCGGCCGTGCGAGCCGCGAGCGCGCGCAGGTGCTGCTGGCAGTGTGGACAGTCGAGATTGACCGCGACCACCCATAGTTCGGCGTTCGATCCCGGCTCCGCGGCGGCGAGCGACTCGAAGCGCACCGCTTGCCATCGCGGGGTCTCGTAGTGCTGCGCACGCTCGCGCCACCAGGCCACACCGAGGGCGGCGAACAATGCCAGTGCGAACAGCCCGGCCAGCGCGTTCAACCGATCGAATCGAGCGTTGCCCACGGCGGTCATCCCCACGGTTGGAAGCTGCGACCCTGCGCGAGTTCGGAACTCCACCACATCATGAGCCGCGTGGCGAGCCACAACACCGACACCACGAGTGCGCCGCGCGCGAACGGCACGCGCACGAGGCGCGCTTGCGCATGCGCCGACAGCGCCATGCGCACCAGCGTCAGCACGCCGAAGCCCGAGAGCGCGAACGCCAGCCCGGTATCCGGTGCGGCGAGCGGTGCAGCACGCGCCCCGGCGAACAGTTGCGCGAGCCACGACGGCAATCCCGTACCGCCCGTCGCGATGCTGACCGCGAACGCCTCGGCGCTCGATGCAGCGACGACGCGGGTGGCCAGCACGCCCCAAGTCGGCTCGTGCCCGAGCATCTGCCACGCCGCACGCGCCGCCAGGGCCTCGAACGCGGAGAACGCGAGCTGGCTCGCCAGCCCGAAGAGCGCGACTGCCAGCGGCCCCAACCCCGAGGTCGGGTGCAGGCGTGCGCCCTCCCACAGCACGTCGAACCAGAACAAGGTCACGAGCAGCGCGGTGACACGCATGTGCGGTTCGCTCGGGGTGGCGCGAGGGGGCGGCACATCGACGGCGCGCAGTACGGTCATGTTGGCGGACTCCAATGGCGGGGAGGCGATCGACCTCAGCGCGCATGGAATCGCACGAATCATGCCCGCTACGAAGTCGCGCCGTTCGCGCCGATTATCACGCCGATGTCCGCAGGCTCCTGACTACCACGGGTGCGGACCGGCACCGCGGGTGTCACGGGCGCGGTCAGCTCCCCGCCCCACCCGCCATCTCGGCCAGCTTCTCGCTCGTGTCCGCGACCAGCAGCGCTTCGGTCATCGCCTGGATGTCGCCTTCGAGGAACGCCGGCAGCGAGTGGACCGTGAAGTTGATGCGGTGGTCGGTCACGCGGCCCTGCGGGAAGTTGTACGTGCGGATCTTGGCGCTGCGATCGCCGGTCGAGACCTGCGAGCGGCGTTGCGCGGAGTACTTGGCCTGCGCGGCCTGCAGCCGGGCGTCGTACAACCTTGCGCGCAGCACCTTCATGGCCCGCGCCCGGTTCTTGATCTGCGAACGCTCGTCCTGGCACGTCACGACGACCCCGGTGGGCACGTGCGTGATACGCACGGCGGAGTCCGTGGTATTGACGCCCTGACCGCCCTTGCCGCCGGCGCGATAGACGTCCACTCGTAGATCTTCCTCGCGGATCTCGATGTCGACGTCCTCGACCTCGGGCAGCACCGCGACGGTGGCGGCGGATGTGTGGATGCGGCCCGAAGCCTCGGTGGCCGGCACGCGCTGCACGCGGTGCACGCCCGATTCGAACTTCATCTCGCGGTACACGCCCTCGCCTTCGAGCGACAGGATGATCTCCTTCAACCCGCCGGCTTCGGCGTCGGTGACCGAGATCACCTCCTGCTTCCAGCGCTTCACCTCGGCGTACTTGCTGTACATGCGGTACAGATCGGCCGCGAACAGTGCTGCCTCTTCGCCGCCGACACCGCCGCGGATCTCCAGGATGACGTTCTTGTCGTCGTCCGGGTCGCGCGGCAGCAACAGCTTCTTGAGCTCCGAGCCCATCGCGACCGCCTTGGCTTCGAGCTCGGGCAGCTCGGCCTGCGCCAGTTCGGCGAGCTCGGCGTCGCCCGAGGCGAGCGCCTCTTGATCCTCGGCGATGGTCTGCGCCAGCTTGCGGTACTCGGCCGCGACTTCGACGGTCTTCAACGAGCGCGAGCGTTCGCGCGACAGATCGCGCAGCTTGCGCGGGTCCTTCGCGACGTCGGGCTCTGCGAGCAGGCGGTCCAGCTCGCCGAAGCGCGCCTCGACGCGTTCGAGGGCCAGGAGCAGCGTGGGATCGAGTGCGGTGCTCATCGCGGGAATCTCATTGCACGAAGCTCAGTTCCTGCATGCCGCCGGCTTTGCGCGCGGCCTCGAGCGCGGGGTCGCCCAGCACCTTCTCGAGCGACGCGATGGCGACCGCGCACATCTCGAGGTCGGGTTCACGCGTCGTGAGACGCTGGAACTGCATGCCCGGCCACGCCAGCGCGCGGACGACCGGGTTCTCGAAGTACTTGCCCGACAGCCGGATGAACTCGAACGCCACGCCCGCGATGAGCGGCATGCAGGCGATGCGCTGCAGGTGCTGCAGCACGTTCGTGGGCTTCCCGATGAACGTGAACACCACGATGCTGATGAGTACGACCAGAAAAAGGAACGTCGTGCCGCAGCGCGGATGCAGCCGCGAGAACTTCTGCACGTTCTCCGGCGTCAGCGGCACGCCGGCCTCGAGCGCATGGATGGCCTTGTGCTCGGCACCGTGATACCCGAGCACACGCGCCATCTCCTTCCACTGGCTGATCAACCACAGGTAGAGCACGAACGCCGTGAGCCGGAACGCGCCGTCGACCAAGCCGAAACCGATGCGATCGTGAAACCCGAGCCAGCCCGTGAGCTTCGCGGGCAGCACCACGAACAGCAGCACGCCCAGGCTCATCGAGAACACGACCGTGATCGCTTGCACGATGCCCATCCACGCGCTGGGTTTGGCTTCTGGCTTGCCGGGTTCGGTCTCGCGCGAGGCTTCGTCGGCGCTGAAGTTGAGCGCGCCCACCCCCAACGCCAGCGTCTCGAACAGCGACACCGCGCCGCGGATCACAGGCAGCCCGAGCGGCTTGATGCGGCGCGTGATGCTCTCGAACGACCTCTCGTAGAAGCCGAGCGTGCCGTCGGGACGACGCACAGCGACTGCGACGCGCGTCGGCGAGCGCATCATGACGCCTTCGATGACCGCCTGGCCGCCCAGGGGCAGGAACGGCATGGAGCCTCCCGTGATTACTTCTGATGACTTCCGATGACTTCCGCTCCGCTCGACGCTGTGGCGCGGGCGCG
Organism: bacterium; assembly: GCA_031408715.1. GTDB lineage: Bacteria > Eisenbacteria > RBG-16-71-46 > RBG-16-71-46 > RBG-16-71-46 > JAIOPA01. The sequence goes on along the minus strand of JANNWR010000109.1, from coordinate 153 downwards.
CGCAGCAGCCGGGGAGCAAAAAACACGGCTCCCGTGCAGGCGATTGCCGCCCACGACGGGAGCCGGTGAAGAACCGCTAGTTGTCGGTCTTGTCCGTGGGATCCGCGGGCGTGACCTTGGCGTACCGCTTGCGGAAACGATCCACACGACCGG
>JANNWR010000108.1:0-2179 GCA_031408715.1 bacterium | reverse complement strand
GAAAGGTGCGTCTCCTCGGGGCCGCCGTACAGGTTGGCTCTCCACGACTGCCTGCCGAGCAAACGGCGTGCCGACAGCGCGTACGACCACAGCCGCGACCACGACTGCTCGCGGTAGCCCTCGCTCTCGACGCGGGCATAGCGGCCGTAAAGGTCCCAGCCGCCCGTGAGCGGCCCCGATGCGCCCTCGAGCACGAGCCGTCGCATGCCGGATGAGCCCGTGCCACCGACGACGCTGGCGCGCGGGGCGGGAGCGAACGGCGATGTCTCGACGCTCACGCTGCCGCCCAGCGCCGCGGCGCCGTAGAGCGCCGGCCCGACGCCGCGCTGCACCTGTACTTCGGCGGTCGCACTCATCAGATCGGGATGATCGATCCAGTACACCTCGTGCGACTCGGGGTCGTTCAGCGGCACGCCGTTCACGAGCACGCTGATGCGGCGTTGCGGGAAGCCGCGCAGTGTGAGGTAGGAATAGCCCACGCCATTGCCGGCGTCGGAGTACGCGAACGCGCCCGGTAGCGTGGCGAGCAGCATGGGCGTGTCCTGACCCCAGTTCGCGCGCTGCAGTTCCGAGCGCCGCAGGCTCGTCGCAGCCACGACCGGGCGCTCGCCTGCGCGTGTGGTGCTCACTTCCACGGGCGCCATGGGCACGATCTGCGACAGCGTGTCGGGCGCGGGCTGGGCGTGAGCCCGTGTCGCATACGCGAGTCCGAGTGTGAAGACGGCGGCAACGATGAACCGGGACGGCCGCATGGCAGAGGCTCCTGTGCGCGGTGGGGTGGAAGGCGTACGCGAGGCACCCGCGCCGCTGTGGGTGGTGGCCGCCAGTGACGGAGTGATGCAGGCGTCGGTCATGAAACCCCCGCAGGGAGGTCTGCAGTCCGGCTGTTCAGCGCTCGCGCGGCGGCCCATGCGAGCAGCGATGTCGCGAGGCCGGCGTAAATAGGCTCGAGCGCGAATGGGTAGCTGGCGTGCATGTTCTTCCAGATCACCCAACTGAACGACACCGCGCCGGGGGCCAGCATCATGAGCATCGCACCGCGAGGCCCTGGCCGGCCGCGGCCCGCGACCGCGAGCAGCACGGGCAGCAGCAGCATGGGCGTGACGATCGAGCCCAGGTCGTGCCACAGCGCCACGACGCTGGGCCGTGCGAGTGCCAGCACCGTGGCGAACGCGGTCGCGAACCACAGCCCGTAGCGCGACCACACCGGGATGCGCGCCGTGTCGCCGCCGCGCAGCCGCCACACCAGATCGCGGCCCACGGTGGTGGCGGCGATGAACGCGTACGAGTCGATCGTGCTCATGACCGTGGCGATCATGCCGAGATAGAACAAGCCCAGTGCGACCGGTGGCAGCGTCATGTTGGCGAGCTGGGGGAACGCATACACCGGATCTTTCAGCTCGGGCAGCAATGCGCGCGCGTACAGCCCGCACGCCGTGGTCATGAAGTCGAAGCCGATCCAGAACACGATCGACCACAGCACGCCGTGCTTCGCCACGCGCGGGTCGCGCGCGGCGTAGGCGCGCTGCCAGAACGCCGGATCGACCATGCTGCCGAGCGCGATCACGTACCACACGATCACCGCGGCGGCGCCATTGCCGCCGTGCCACACCCAGTGCGACGCGGGTGTGTGGCTCGTCAGGAACGCCATGCCACCGTGCTGCGCGAACAGGAACCCGAGCAGCAGCACGAAGCCGCCGTACATGAGCACGAACTGCACCCGGTCGGTGAGGATGACCGTGCGCAAGCCCCCGCGGTCGACGTAGAACACGCTCAAGATCGCCGCAGCGATCACCCACGGCGTGGCGGCTCCGCCGAACATCGCGGCGAACAGCGTGCCGAGCATGAGCACGTACGCCGCCGGGGCGGCGTTCACGAACACCGCGACCGCGCCGACCAGTGCCGCACCGCGGCCGTAGTGACGTTCCAGAAGGTCGGGCAGCGTCAACAGTTCGCTCTGGCGGGCGCGTTTGGCCAGGAACAGCGCGAACAAGCCGGCACCCAGATAGTACGGTGCGCCGAACACCAGCCAGTTGGCGATGCCGTAGCGCCAGGTGTACTCGCCGATGCCGAGGATGCCGCCGTACCACGTGGCCACGAGTGTGGCGACGAATGCGGGCAGCGTGACGCGCCGGCCGGCCACGAGGTAGTCCTCGGTCGTGGGCCTGGCTCCGAACGA
>JANNWR010000107.1:0-2485 GCA_031408715.1 bacterium | reverse complement strand
CACGTCGTGGCCCAAGGCACGGCGGTGAAGCTGGTGTGACGCTCTGTTGCGGTCTGGGGCACGATCAGAAATAGGCGCGCAACACGATCGAGGGCCGGACCGCGAAGGAGGCTTCCGCGGCGCGTGAGACCACGAACCGCTTGTTTGTTCCGGCGAAGACCAGATTGCTGCGCACCCCGTCTTCGATGTAAGCGATTCGGCCGAAGTCCGAGTGCAGGGCGAGTCCGGCATGGAACCGTGACCAGAAGTACTCGCAGCCAAGTCCTGCCCCCAATTCGGCGGTCCGCCGGTCGAAGGTCTGCACGATGCCGTTCACACTGGGAGAGAACGAGGACTGGGAGTAGGCCACCCTCACGAAACGATCGAGATAGAACGAGAACTCGTCGTCTGGATGCCGGTAGCTGCGAAGCCGCGGACCACAGGCAAAAGCGAACGCATCGCCTGCGTTCGGCCGGAAGCTCGACGAGCCCTCGACCTGGTCCCGAAAGTCGACTGCAAGATCGAACGCCCAGACGGAACGATTCGAGTGCGCATAGAGAACCGCAAACGTCTCGGGCGACTTGTCCGACAGCACCGGGGCACTCAAGCCCCACTTCCCCTTGATCTCCCCCGCGGACACTGGAGCGGCGAGGAACAAGGCCAACCCAAGTGCGAGCATGCAAAGCTTCACGAGAACTCCTGTGGAACTGGACGAACGAATCGGGCGGCGTGAACGGCAAGGCGATGTCGCGCCAAGGGCGCGAAGGAGCACCCTTGCGCGCGAGTGTGCCAATGATAGTGATTTCGATAGCGCTTGTCAGATGCCGGCCCCGCTCCCCCAGAGGGGCGAATGGCATCCTACACACTTCGTTCGGACGAAGAGCAGCTACTTTGGTCGCCCAATAGCGGCGCACTCCAAGCTGTCCACGTATGAATGTGCTCGGAACTGCCTGTGTCAGCTCCACCCGCCCGACACCACGCCGGACACGTACGGTCCACCCTCGGGGATCCCTCATGCGCTCGTTCGTCACATCGCTCGTGTTGCTGTACTTTCTCTCGCAGGCCTCCGTCGCGCACGCCGAAGGCCTGCCGCGCAAGGCCGCACTCGGCTTGGCGTATGGCGCGGTCGCGCCGGAGCTGCAGCATAAGCTCGCGCTCGCAGCCGACATCGGCGTGTTCGCGCAGAAGCCACTGCCCGGGCAGTCGGCCGAGAAGGCCGGCATGAAGGCCGGTGACGTGATCCTGGCGATCGATGGGCGGAGCGTGAACCCCCAGACGTTCGCGAAGGTGCTCTCGGGGGTTCCCACCGGGACGCGCGCTCGATTCGACATCGTGCGCGATGGTAAGAAGCGCACGTTGCCCGTGGTCATGCTCGAGAAGCAACGCGATCCCGGCACGGCGGACTACACGGTCGAGTACAGCGATGTGGTGAGCAACGGCCACCGCATGCGCACGCTGATCTCGCACCCGCGCGCGCCGGGCAAGCACCCAGCGCTGTTCTTCATCCAGGGTTATTCGCCCGTGTCGTACGACTACAAGCTCGACAGTCCGGGGCTCGACGCGCCGATCCTGTATGAGTTCGCCAAGTCCGGCTACGTCACGCCACGCGTCGACAAGCCCGGCGTCGGCGACAGCGAGGGTGGGCCGTTCGCCGATGTCGATTTCACCACCTCACGCCGGAGCAGGTGAAGCAGGCGAACCCGGATCTCGCGAAGACCGTCGGCGAGACATTCCCGGGCGGGCTATTCAACCAGAAGACGGCGCGCTTCTGGGAGCAGCTCGAGGACACCAACTTCGCGTCGTATTGGGAGCGCTGCCACACGCACGTGCTCGCGATCCACGGCGCTAGCGACTTCGTCACCTACAAGGTCGACCACGAACTCACGGCCGAAATCGTGAACCGAACGAATCCCGGCTGGGGCACCTCCCTGGAGCTGCCGAACTAGGACCACATCTTCTCGAACTGGCCCAGTGAAGCCGAGAGCCAGAAGAACTTCCCGAAGGGCGAGTTCAATGCGAACATCCTCGCGGTGATGAGGAACTGGATCGCGGGGGTCGTGAAGGGGTAGGGGAGCGCGCCGTCTGGCCGCCACTCGGGCGCGGAAGGCTTCGCATGGGCCCGGCGGGGCTGGCTGGCTCCTGAACCAGCCCTCCACCGCCACAGGACTGCTGTGGGGTGATCTTCACGGGTTCTCACCGCGTCCATTCAGTATGTGGTAAGTGCTTGTGAAGGTGACGTTTGCGTCGCCTCGTGCGGGCCACCGACGAGCCGCCGTGGAAGCACGTGGCACAACTCACCCATTGAATTCACTCGGGCTGCGCGCCTATGTTGGTCTCTTCTATGGAACGGGCTGTGCCTCGCAAACTGGAGTCGCTGGCCGCGCTGGTCGACTTCGTAAGGGAATTCCTGGGTGCCGAGCGAATGTCGGGCGAACTCGCGTTCGACATGGATCTCGTGATCGAGGAACTCTTCACCAATCTGGTGCGGCACGCTCGCGGCGGCGGC
>JANNWR010000106.1:0-2626 GCA_031408715.1 bacterium | reverse complement strand
CTCCGGGCATCGAGGACGTGCGCGCCGTCGCGCTGTCCGTGCTGCGCCATCGCGTGGTCACCAACTTCACCGCTGAAGCCGAAGGCATCAAGCCCGACCGCATCATCGCCGACCTCGTGGCCGGCGTGGCAACGGACTAGGAGGTACGGATGGCCGCGACTCCGGGCACCGAACTCAAGCGCCAGATCGGCCTGTACGCCGCCACGGCGATCACAGTGGGCAACATCATCGGCTCGGGCATCTTCCGCTCGCCGCATTCGGTCGCACAAGAGCTGCCCGGATTCACGCCGGTCATCATGGCGTGGATCGTCGGCGGTATCTTGTCCATCTGCGGCGCGCTCGTGCTCACCGAACTGGCGGTTCGCCATCCCAAGACCGGCGGGCTGTACGTGTTCATCCGCGAGGGCTTCGGCAACGCCTGGGCGTTCACGTTCGGCTGGGCCAACCTGTGGGTCATCAAGCCCACGGTCATCGCCAGCATCGTGAGTGTGTTCGCGCTCTACTTCTGCCAGATCACGGGCTGGGGCAAGCCGGCCGAGTTCAGCGTCGGTTGCGCGGCCATCGTGCTGCTGACGTTCGTCAACTGGCTGGGCGTCAAAGAAGGCGCCGGCACGCAGTCGGTGTTCACCACTGCCAAGCTCGCCGGCATCATCGGCTTGTGCATCGTGGCGTTCGCGCTCCCCTCGTCGCACGCCGCCACGGCGATCACCGAACCGCTCGTCGCGGGAAACGCAGGGCATGCGCTCATGCAGGCGTTCGCGCTGTCGATGATCACCATTTTGTTCGCGTATGACGGCTGGACGGACTCCACGTACGTCGCGGGCGAAGTCGTGAACCCGCAACGCAACATGCCGATCGCCATCATGGGCGGCACATGGCTCGTGGTTGCGGTGTACGTGCTCACGAACTTCGCTTACTACCACGTGCTGAGCCCGAACGAGATCGCGAGCTACACCGCGGTCGGCTCCGAGACCGTGCACCGGCTGCTCGGCGACAACGGCGCACGCGCGCTCGCGGTGCTCGTGGCCGTCTCGACTTTCGGGACCACGAACGGTGCGATTCTCACCGGGCCGCGCGTCACGCAGGCCATGGCTGCCGATGGTATGCTGTGGAAGCCGCTCGCCGCACTGGACCCCAAGCGCGAGTCACCGTCGCTGGCGTTATGGATCCAGGCTGCGTTGTCCTGCATCTGGCTCTACTTCGCCAACGGCTTCGACGATGTCTCGGGCTGGTTCGTGACCACGTCGTGGCTGTTCTATGGAGTCACCACCGCCACGATCTTCGCGCAACGCGCAAAGGAGAAGCGCGGCGAGCAGGGCGCGCCGAGCTATCGCACGCCGCTCTATCCCATCACCCCGATCGTGTTCCTCGTCGTCACCGGCGTCATCATCTGGAGTGACTTCTCGAACAGTGGTGCGATCCCCGGCACGTTCATCCCGCGCGCCATGGCCGGCGTGCTGATCGCGGCCACCGGCTTCCCGGTGTACTACCTGTGGCGCGCGCAGAAGAAGGCATGATGGCCCGCCTGCCGCTCGCGTCCCAGCTTCCACCTGTCGCTCGCCACTCCCGCGCCGCGCGGACTGAACGGACCGCGCGGACCGCGCGGACTGCGATGAGCCGCAGGCGAAGAGCAAGGCTCCAATGAGCACGGCAGGCGGCGCAGCGCGCGGCCCGAGCACGTCCAAGCCCGGGCGTACGGAGGGCCGCAGCTACCTCGACCCCAGTGTCGTAGCGCGGCTGTCGCACCTGGACGTACGTGCGCGGCTCGTGGTCGAAGGCTTCATCGCCGGCATGCACCGCTCGCCGTTTCATGGGTTCTCGGTCGAATTCGCCGAACACCGCCCATACATGCCGGGCGATCCGCTCAAGAACTTGGACTGGAAGGTGCTCGCCAAGAGCGATCGCTATCTGGTCAAGCAGTACACCGAAGAGACCAACCTGCGCGCCCACTTGCTGCTCGACCTGTCGGGCAGCATGGGGTTCCGCTCCGAGCGCGCCTCGCTCAGCAAGCTCGAATACGCGCGTTCGCTGGCCGCCGCACTCGCCTACCTCATGCTGGGGCAGCAGGACGCCGTCGGCGTCATGCTGTTCGGCGACCATCCGCAGTCCTACGTGCCGCCACGTTCCGTGCGCTCGCACTTGGATGTGGTGCTGAAAACGTTGGCACAGGGCGCGGCCGGGGGCCCCACCAAACTGGGTCCGGCACTGCACGAACTGGCGGAACGCATCAAGAGCCGCGGGCTCATCGTGCTGTTCTCGGACTTGCACGACACCCCGGCCGAAGTGCTGTCCGGGCTGCAACACTTCCGGCATCGCAATCATGAAGTGATCGTATTTCACATCCTGGACCCCGACGAGATCGAGTTCCCGTACACCGACGCCTCGACGTTCGTGGACATGGAAACCGGCGCACAGCTCACCACCGAGCCGTGGGAGATCGCGCCGCGCTACCGCGAGCAACTCGAGGCGTGGCGCAGCAAGTACTCGCGCTCGTGCCGCGAACAACGCATCGACTACGTGCCGCTCGACACGCGCACGCCGTTCGACCGCGCGCTGCTGGCCTATCTCGAGAAACGGGCCACGCTCCTGTGATCCTGCGCTCGGTAGCGGTGCTGTTGTTCGTCGC
>JANNWR010000105.1:0-2452 GCA_031408715.1 bacterium | reverse complement strand
TGGGGCGTCGAACTGGTGAAGCAGGGCTTCAGCGTCAGCACGAACGACCGCGCCATCACGTTCGGCGTCCGTGGCAACCCGCTCGACCTGTCGAACTTCGACGTGTTCATCGTGCCGGAGCCCAATCGGCCGTTCACGAGTGCCGAAGCGCGTGCCGTGCTGGATTACGTGCGTTCGGGTGGCGGCCTGGTCGCGGTCGGGGACCACGACCGCTCGGACCGCGACCGCGACGGACAGGACTCGCCGCGCATCTGGAACGCGCTCGACCCTCAGCGCGTGCTCGGCGTGCACTGGGGCTCGGCGGGCGACGCCGACGCGAACATCACGCAGGTGTCACCCAACATCGCCGAGCCGGCCGACGCCCGTTGCGTGCGCGGGCCCGCGGGAACGGTGACCGCGCTCGAGTTCCACAACGGCACCACGTTCACACTCGACGCGAAAGCCAATCCGAGTGTGCGCGGCGAGGTGTGGATGAGCGGCGTGCGCCGCGGCACACCCACGCGCGTCATGGCGGCGAGCAGCATGTACGGCCAGGGGCGCGCGGCGTTCATCGGGGACAGTTCGGTGATCGACGACGGCTCGGCGACCCCCGACAACCGCAACATCTACCCGGGCTGGACCGAGGCCGGCGGCTCGAACGGCCGCTTCGCGCTCAACGCCACGTTGTGGGCGGCGCGCAGGCGCTGAGTTCGGCGAACCCGGCGGCATGCGGCAAGTCCGCCGCCGCACGCCGCCCGGGTGCCGCGCGTCAGTGCACCTCGGCAGCGCTCTTGGGCGCGAACGGCCGTGCTTCGTGCGGCTTGCCGTCGACATGCGTGTTGCCATAGGCGAACGCACCGACGTTCTGCACGAAGTCGTACGGGAACTCGAACGAGGGCTGCGTGAGCTTGGCCAGGACAGCGAGTTGCTCCGCCGACAGCGTCAGCGCCAGCGACCCGATGTTGTCGTCGAGCTGCGCGGTGGTACGGGCCCCGAGAATCGTCGAGGTCACGCCCGGCTGCACGCGCAGCCAAGCCAGCGCGACGCGCGCCGGCGTCGAGCCGTGCTCCACGGCGATGCGCGCCAACTCCTCGATGATGTCGTAGGTGCGGTCGTTGAGACGATTGAGCGTCCACTCGCCACGGCCGGCCTGCTGCTTGCCGTGGTTGGCGCGCGAGAACTTGCCCGACAGCGCGCCCGAGGCGAGTGGTCCCCACGGCGTGACACCCAGTCCCATCTCGGCGGCCATCGGCATGAGCGCGCCCTCGACGGTGCGCTGCAGCAGTGAGTACTCGATCTGCAGGGCCACGAGCGGCGTCCAGCCGCGCAGCTGCGCCATGGTCTGCGCCTGCGACACCTTCCAGGCCGGTGTGTCGGAGAAGCCGATGTAGCGCAGCTTGCCGGCGCGCACGAGGTCATCGAGCGTCTGCATGGTCTCTTCGATGGGCGTGTAGCGGTCCCAGGCGTGCATCCAATACAGGTCGATGTAGTCGGTCTTCAATCGGCGCAGCGACTGCTCGAGCGCACCGACGATGGCCTTGCGCCCCGCGCCGCCTGCATTGGGATCGTTCGGGTACAGCGTCGCCACGAACTTGGTCGCCAGCACCATGCGATCGCGCACGCCGGGATGCGACTGGAACCAATCGCCGAGGATCTTCTCGGAGTGGCCCTTGGTGTAGATGTTCGCGGTGTCGATGAAGTTGCCGCCGAACTCCCGGTAGCGTTCGAGCACGGCCGCCGACTCGGTGACGCTCGAACCCCAGCCCCACTCCTCTCCGAACGTCATGGTGCCCAGACACAGTGGGCTGACGCGCAGACCGGAACGGCCCATCGTGACGAAGTGATCGAGTGACATGGCAGAAGTCCTTTGCTGGGGGATCTCGTCGGGTGCGTGTGCACGGGACGATACGCCGGTGCGCGCGCTGTGAGAAACTCGCGCCATGGACACGAAACGCGTGATCTGGATCGGCGCCACATTGGGATCGGTGCTCGGGGGCTGCGTGCCCGGCCTGTGGCATGCCTCGATGTTCTCGATGTGGGGACTCGTGTTCTCGACGATCGGCGGGCTCGCCGGAATCTGGCTGGGCTGGAGGCTCACGCGCTGAGGCGACTTCCCGGTCGCGCGGGCTCGAGCATGGATGACGTTGCGGCACTTGCGACTCGGGGACAGGAGCAGCCACCTTGGAAGCACCCCATCCGGTCATGGATGCGAGGCGTGAGTTGAGTTGAACCCGAACCCGGGGGCAGCAGTTCGTGACATTCGCGCCCGCCGATTGCTACAATTGGTGCCTGCATACTTTTCCGCCGACACCAGCGGACGCCCGCTTGGCACCCACACCCGCGCCCTACCCCCGAGGCCTCCGCTCATGTCGATCCGCACCACGCTCGCCACGCTGCTCGTCGCGACATTCGCGCTGACGTCTCTTGCCGCCCCGGCCGCGGCGGCCAAGCGCGTCCTGTTCGACAACTTCCA
>JANNWR010000104.1:0-1742 GCA_031408715.1 bacterium | reverse complement strand
AGGATGAGGCGCACGTCGTCGCCGTTTCGAGCGGGGTTCGGTGCCACTCGGATGACGTCTGCGAGCGGCGGAGTCCCCACGCCGGTCGTGGACTCCGCCGGAATGCGCACCTGCACCTTGCCCCCCTCGAGCGTCTGTTGTGGCAATGGCTGGCCGACCGTCACCACGTCGCCGTTCGTGCGGTGCTCAGTGAGGCGGAAGTCCTGTACGCGACCCGAACGAGCGAGCGAGCCGACGTCGGCCACACGCAGAGTCCATGGGCGGCCGGGACCAGCGGGCAGGAAGCTCGCCGAACGCGCCTCGGGCACCGCGATGCGGAATGTCCACGCCTGGCTGCCGGTCACGCTCGATCCATCCAGCCAGTCCACCGCCACGGCCTCGGACGTACCCGCGACCGTGAACACCGGGCCGTGGTCGGTCGGGAAGCCCGCGCGCACCTCGATCTCGACATCGGAATCGAGCGCGTCATGCACCACCGTGAGTTCGAGCGTAGCGGCGCGGCGGCCATCAGGGCTCGTGAGCGCGATGGCCGGACTCAGGATGCGGCCCGCGCCCAGACGCGCCGCGCCACGATACCAGAAGCGCTGTCCCCGTTCGGCTGCGGACACCGGCCGCGACCACGAGTAGGGTGTCACGCTCGCGGCGCCTGCGAACGTCGCAGGCCCCACCGCAGGCAGCGAGTCGATCGCGGCGAAGGTTCCGGGGACGCCACCCGAGTCAGGTGCGCGTTCGAGCACGATGTTCGCGGCGCCGGACTCGCGGCCCGTCCACAACGTCACGCGCACCGTGCTGTCCTCGGTGACCGGGTGCACTCGGCGGAAGGGCATGGTGGCCGCACTCTGCTCGAGCAGCGCAGCGTACGCGTCCACGAGGCCGCAGCCGCGCGTGGAGCGCCAGCGCGGATCGACACCCGCACTACCGGCGGGCGCTGCGGCAAGCGGTCGGCGCGCGCTCGCACGCAGCCACTCGGTGATCATGGCGGGCGAGGCGGCCCCGTCACGTTCGCGCAACAGCGCGCACACGCCGCTCACGAATGCGGCGGACATGCTGGTACCCGACAGGCGCTGCCAGCGCGAACCGTCACTGAGCACGTCGCCGTTCGCCGACAGCACGTTCACCCCTGGCGCGAGCAGGTCGGGTTTCAGTTCGTCGGATGCGTCCGCGTCGCCGTCGCTCGCGCGCGGGCCAGTGTTGCCGAAGCCCGGCCAGGCGTCGTCGGCGTCGTCGGAAGTGCGCCTCACGTCCCAGGCGCCCACAGCGATCACGCCATCGCCGGCGGCAGGCGAGGGTACATGGCCGGCGAGACCATCGTTCCCCACCGAGGCCACCACGAGCATGCCTAACTGCACGGCGCGCGCCGCAAGCCGCGACGCGACGTCCTGGCCGTCGCTCGCATCCGGTGTCGACAGCGACAGGTTGATCACGTCGATGCCCCACTCGGTCGCATCCGCCGAGCCCCAGTCACGTGCGCGGTTGGCGATGCACCAATCGAGGGCCTCGGGCACCGCGATGCCGTTGCCCGCATCGCTCAGCGCCTTCACATCCACGTACCGCGCCAGCGGCGCTACACCGGCGGCGAAACCGCCCGTGGAGCCGAACCCCACAGCGATGCCCGCGACATGACTGCCGTGCGTATGGGTGGCCTGCGCGCCGTGGTCGGCGGGGTTCATCGAGCCCGTGGGTGGCGTCTGCGACAGCGAGTCGGCAGTCACGAACGAGGCGCCACCGAGGCAGCGTCCGCG
>JANNWR010000103.1:0-17378 GCA_031408715.1 bacterium | reverse complement strand
GATGCCGCCCAACACGAGCAATGCGACCAGCGCGGCGTAACTCGTCGCCAGACCGATCGAGGCCATGAACACCGCCGCGATCAGGGGACCGAGCACCACGAACCATGGCCGCCGCAGCCGGTCCGCCCACACTCCGAACAGCGGCTGCGAGAACGACGACGACATGCTCGCCATGGCGGTGAGGCCGCCGACCATCGCGTAGTTGAGCCCGAGCCGCTGCGCGAGCAACGGCAGCAGCGGCAGGAAGAAGCTCGAGTAAGCGTCGATCGTGAAGTGCCCCGCGGCGAGCACGACCAATCGGCGATTGAGGAACGAGCCGGAGCCCGCTGCGATCTCGGGCGAAGGGGCAGGTGTCGTGGCGGGCGTGGTCATGCGCACCCGCACTGTAGTGGGTTTGCGCCGCGTCAGCACGCGGACCGGAGGTCGCGCCGCAGCGAGCACACACGAACGCCCCGGTGGCGGGGAGCGCACCGGGGCGTCGGAACCTCTCGACAGCGACCGGCCACGGCCGGCACTTCTCAGGCGACGTCGCGCGTCAGCATGGCGTCGAATCGGCGGATGAACGCCTCGGCACGACGCACTTCTTCGGTAGCCGGTTGCAGGATCACGCGCGCCGCCTCGGCGTGGTCGTCGCGCGCCATCGACTCGATCTCACCGAACAGGATCGTGCAACCGCCCGCACCGATCGTCGCGCACATGCCCTTGAGTCCGTGCGACTCGAACTCGACCCGGCGCGCTTCGCCGGAATCGAACGCCTGTGACAGTCGCTCGAGCCGCGTCGGCACGTCGTGGAGGAATGTCTGCAACAGAGACGAGCGCAGTGCGGGCAGCCCCATGCAGGCGTTGTCGAGTTGCTCCAGGTCGACCGCCGGGCCCTCCGGAATCTCCGGGATCTCGACTTCGACGATCTCGGTGCGGAACGACTTGCTGGCCGCGCGCGGCGCGGTCGACAACGGGGCGGGTGCTTCGAACGACCCCGAGACGACCGTGAGCCTGGGTGGTGAACTCGGCTGGGAATCTCCCTCGGCTGCACGGCCATCGCGGGAGGTGTACTTCTCGACCATCTGCGTGAGCCGTTCCAGCTGGACCGGCTTGCCGAGCACGTCATCCATGCCTGCGGCGAGACAGCGCTCGCGGTCGGGCCTGTGGTCGGCGTTGGCGGTGAGCCCGATGATCGGCGTGCGCCATGCTCCGCGCTCGCGTGCGCGGATGGCCGCGGTGGTGCGACAGCCATCCAGATCGGGCATCTGCATGTCCATCAGGATCAGGTCCCAGTGGTCGCCTTCGGTCAACTCGATCGCACGACGGCCGCTGTTCGCGACCTCGATGTTGTAACCGACGCGGTGCAGCGCGCTCGTGGTGACGAGCTGGTTCACCGCATCGTCGTCCACGAGCAGCAGGCGCAGCTTGCCGCGCCGCGCTTCCGCCAGGAAGTGCCGCGTGACGAGTGGCCGGTCCTGCTGCGGCACGCCATCGTGACTCGGGTGCAGGATCTCGGATAGCGTCTCGTACAACTGCGTGGGATCGAGTGGCTTCATGAGGTAGGCCGCGAAGCCCGCCGCCTTCACGCGGCCGCCATCGCCCGGTCGGCCGACGTTCGTGACCATGATGAGTTGCAGGAGGTCGAGATCTCCGTCCGCCCGGATCGCCAGACCGAGCTCCTCACCGTCGAGCATCTCGAGATGACGATCGAGCACCGCGACCGAAAACGGCTCTCCTTGAGCGGCCGCCTCGTGCACCATCCGCAGTGCTTCCGGACCGTTCTCCGCCCGCGACACGTCGCATCCCCACGCCTGCATCACTTCGAGCAGGGGTTCGCGGTCGCCGGGATTGCCGTCGGCGACCAGCACCTTCAGGCCGCGCAACGCGACTTCGGGCACGGTCGCCATCGGACGACTGACCGTGAGCGGCTGCTTCTCGAGCCGAAGACGGAACCAGAACGTGCTGCCCTCGCCGGGAACGCTCGTCACTCCCATCTCACCGCCCATCGCCTCGACGAGGCGGCGCGAGATGGCAAGACCGAGCCCCGAACCGCCGAAGCGGCGCGCGATGCTGGCGTCGGCCTGCGCGTAGGGTTCGAACAGAGTCGGCAACGCCGCTGCGTCGATGCCCAGGCCCGTGTCCTTCATCTGGAAGAGCAGCGTGACGTGCTGGTCGTCCTCTGCTTCGCGGTCGATGCTCAGGCTGACCGAACCGCGTTCGGTGAACTTGACCGCGTTCGCACCCAGATTGAGCAGCACCTGGCGGACACGACCCGGATCTCCCTGCAGCCGCGAGGGCACCACCGCGGCGATGCGTGTATCGAAGCGCAGGCCCTTGACCTCCGCCAGCGTCTGCAACAGGCCCGCGACCTGATCGGCCGTGACTCGCAGGTCGAAGTCGAGCGTCTCGACCGGCATGCGGCCGGCCTCGAGGCGTGAGTAATCGAGCGTGTCGTTGATGAGCCCGAGCAGCGTCTGCGTGCTGTGCTGGATCATCTCGACCAGACGCCGCGATTCGGACGGAAGTTCTCCCTGCAGCAACAGGTTCGTCATCCCGATGACGCCGTTCATCGGCGTGCGGATCTCGTGGCTCATGGTCGACAGGACGTCGCCTTTGGCCTGCGCCGTCGCGCGAGCCTCGGCAAGACTCTGTTCGAGCGCTGACACGCGCGGTCCATCCGATGTCGCGGCGTTCGTGCTCGGCGTGCCCGTGATCCGCCGGCGGGCGACACCGACGAGGTAACGTTCACCGTCCGGGCTCTCGACGGCACGCAGGCGCACATCGGTCTCGATGATGTTGCCGTCATGGTGGAGGATCGGGATCACGCGATCGAGCGTGCCACTGCCCTGACGCTGCAGGCGCAGGAAATCACGCACCGCACCACTCACGGCACTGGGCGCCAGCCAATGCACACAGGAGGTACCGACCTGGTCTTTCACGCGGCGGCCGGTGAACTGCTCGAACGCCGACGATGCCCAGACCAGACGCCCCCACGGATCGATGCTGAACACCAGATCCGGGGATGCCTCGAGGACTTCGCGCAGGCCAATGGCTGGCGCGAAAGTGGGGACGCCGGATCGCTGGGAACGTGGACGATCGTTCATGTCGCCTCTCGATACTCGTGGCCCCCGGTGACGGACGTACTGCGCCGCAGCTTGGATGGTCCGGGAGATGCTCGAGCCGGTTATCGACGAGCGGCGCTGGGGCCTTGAGCGTTGAACTGCGCCAGCGGCCTGCTCGCCCGGATCCAAGGCCCGGTCTCTCGACCGCCGGCAGGTAGCGAGAACCGGAGGGAGCCGGAACCCTGGGCAGGATGATCCGGCGAACGCACTGTCTGGACCGGCCATTTCGGCTGCAAGGTGTTGTGAATGCGTGACGATCGTGACCAGTACGCCACGACGGAGGACGCAGGACCCGGTCGCTGGCGTGACCGCATGGCCATCGTTAGGGTGCGATCCCTCATGCCCGACCGCTCCCCCACAACACCCGACCTCGCCGACCGCGCGCTGAGCCTGCGCGCCGTCGCCATGAGCTGGGCGCCGCTCGCCGGCAGCTGGCTGCTCATGGGCGTCGAGCTACCCGCCGTCAGTGCGGTGATGGCTCGCCTGCCCCATGCCACGGTGAGCCTCGCCGCCTATGGCGGAGTGGTCTTCCCGATGTCGCTCCTGATCGAGTCGCCGATCCTCATGCTGCTGACGGCGTCCACCGCACTCGCGCGCGACACGAACTCGTACCGGGTCGTGCGCAGGTTCATGTTCGTGGCGGCCGGACTGCTCACCGTGCTCCACGCGGTACTGGCGTTCACACCGCTGTTCGACTTCGTGGCCGGCACGCTCATCGGCGTGCCCGAGCCCGTGCGCGAGCCGGCGCGCATGGGCCTGCGCATCATGTTGCCGTGGACACTCGCGATCGCCTACCGTCGCACGCAACAAGGCGTGCTCATCCGCTTCGATCATGCCCGCGCCGTGACCTGGGGCACCATGGTCCGGCTCGGCACACTCGCCACCGTGCTGGCAGCCGGGTCCTGGCACGGCGGCCTGCCCGGGATCGTCGTCGGGACGAGTGCGGTGGCGTCAGGCGTGATCGCCGAGGCTCTGTTCGCGCGCTTCACGGTCGGCCCGGTGCGGCGTGGCGCACTCGCTTCCGCACCCGTGGTCGATCCGCCGCTCACGATGCCGGCGTTCATCCGCTTCTACACTCCGCTCGCACTCACACCGCTCATCAACTTCATCGCCATGCCGCTGTCCGCCGCCGCCATGAGCCGCATGCCGAATGCGCTCGAATCGCTGGCGGCGTGGCCCGTGCTGTCCGGCAGCACGTTCAGCATCCGCAGCCTGGGCTTCGCGTACAACGAGGTGGTGGTCTCGCAACTCGACCGCTTCGGTTCGGTGGCCGCGCTGCGCCGCTTCGCCTGGGGTCTGGCGGTGTTCGTGACGGTGGTGCTACTGGCGGGTGCCGCCACACCGCTCGGCGGCTGGTGGTTCGAAACCGGCAGTGCCCTGCCGGCCGGCATCGCGCTCATGGCCCGCCAGGCACTCTGGCTGCTCGTGCCGATGGGCGCGGTGAGCGTTTGGCAGAGCTACCATCAGGGTGTGCTCGTGCACGCGCATCGCACGCGCGCCATCACGGAATCGATGGGGGTCCTGCTCGTGGTGACGGCCACGGTGCTGGGGATCGGCTTGGCGTGGCGCACGATCCCGGGGCTCTATCTGGCAGCACTCGGGCTGACCGTGGGCGGGCTGTCGCAGATCGCGTGGCTGGCCTGGCGCTCTGCACCCGCTTTCGCAGTGCTCCGCACGCGCGACACGCCGTCACCGCCAATCGTCTGAGCGCCCCGCAGCCCGGACAGACGCCTCAGAACCGCCGCGTCAGCCGCAGCGACACACGCTGGCCATCACGGTCGACGCCATCCCGACGTGCGGCGAATCCGTAGCGCAACTGCGACTCGAGGGCGCCGAATCGGTAGTCCGCGTCGAACGTCACGCCCGTGGTGCGCTCGAGCGGCAGCGAATCGAAGCGCGAGCGTCGCAGCTCGACTCGCGCCACGGTCATCAGGTTCGCCATGGGCATCATCGTCCAGCCCGCCGCCACGTCGTCCAGGTCGAGCGGCGCACTCTCGCCCGTCCGGCGCGACCAACCCGCCGAGACCGAAGGCTGGCCATAGCGCGTGCTCTGCCCCGCGACATCGCCGCGCAGGTCGGTGACGCGCTGACGCACCCCATCGAGCGTGCGATGCGTGAGCGCGCCCGTCACGTGCAGGCGGCCCCAGCGCGCGGTGCGGTCCCAATCGAGCGAGCTCTCGTCCTCGTCATACGCACTGGTGCGAGCGGTGACCGCGATGCCACTCCCGTCGGCGTCCCGCCGGCGCCGGCTGTGCCGCGCGGTGACCGCCCGCCAGCTCAGCACGGCGTTCAAGCGCAGCGAGTGCGCGTCCGCCGCACCCGCTGTCGGCGGGTCGTACGTGTACGACAACAGCACGGCGTCGCCGCTGCGCAGCCTCCCACCGGGCAGCCGCAGGAGCTGGAAGGTCGAACTGCCCGCAAGCACGCGGTAGTCGGCACCTTCGATGTACAGCACGGTGTGGTCGGGACTCTCGACGCGCACGCTCCCGGCGCGAACGCCCGCACGCAGCAGCAGCACGGAACCGCTGGCGTCGAACTGCGCACGTTCGTCCAGCACGTCGATCGGGCCGCGCCGCTCGCCGTCAATGGACCGTTTTTCGATGTCGTAACCCACGGACAGGTCGGCGCGCACGCGCCCGGGGAGCACGCGGCTCAACGCGGCCTCCGGGCCGCCGCTGCGCGCGATGCTGCGCTCCCCTCGCGCGGTCGCACGCCGCTCCTGATAGGCCGCGCCCCAGCGCACATCGTCGCGCACCTGATGCGAGACACGTGTGGTCCAACCCACGGCACGCGACTCGCCGGACGAGTTCCACGAGTGGCGCTCGTCGCGCGACCACGTGGACTCGACCCGGCGGCTGTGCCGCAGTCTCAAGCGTTCACTCCAATCCCACTGCCCGGTGACCGCCGGCCGGGACTGCTCGTCGCGAGTGAAGGCGCTCGACAGATCGCTGCCGTGCCCCCAGCGCATGACATGGTTGGCGCCGCTGGACCACGTGCGGTACTCCGTGCCCTCGCCGGGGCCGGTCCGCACATCACGCTGCCGCCACATCTGCAGCTTGCTGTTGGAGCCCTCGATCCGCCACGTGCGCACCCGGATATCCTGCTCGACCGGCTGCAGCAGCGGGCCAAGCACCCATGTCTGGAGACTGCGGCGGTCGCCGAGTTCACCCTGCAGCGCGAGCCCGCGCAGCCGGAGCGTGGCGTGCCCCGAAGCCACGTCCGAGCGGAAGTCGGCGAGCGAGACGCCATCGTGGCGGCTCTGGCCGCGCGTGCGCGCCGCCACACCCGACAGGTTGAACGGCGAGGCGCTGAACATGCGCGCGCTCATCTCATAGCCGGTCTCGCTCACCTTCACGGTGCCGCCCCCGCCCGCGGGGCCGCGTTGGATCGACGGCCGCAACGAGCCCGACCAGGACAGGAGCCGTGTCGAGACGAGCGCCCCTTCGAACGGCACGCGCAGCCAGAGTTGCGAGCGCGGGGCTTCGGTGCGCGAGCCCATCGCGTCGCCCGAAGTGATGCTCTCGATCGAACCGCCCAGCTCACCGCCGTAACGGCGCAGGCGCACGAGCGGCTCGGCCCGCACGACCGGCGCGAGGATCATCAGCGTCGCGACGCTCGCCAGGGCGCCGAGCGTGCAGGCCCGCGTCAGTCGCGCGCGCATCGCATCACTCCGACGCCGCGCTATCGGGCGGCGCGTCAGCTGCCGCGTTCACGACGACGGACTCGCGCACGTGACAGCGCTGGCATTCGCCGAAGCCGGCCTTGAACGCGATCGTGCCATTGTGACAACGCCCGCACGCCTGCCCCGCCGAGATGTCGGCCATGCGGATGACGTTGGCGCCTGCGGTCGGCTCGAAGATGCTCATGTGGCAGGTCTTGCACTCGTAGCGGATGCGGTGCACCCAGTGCGGGAACTGTGCCGGCGGCAGCGAATCGAGTCCGACGCCGGTGGCGTAACTCGAATCGCTCGGGTGCCGCGCCATGGTGATGGTGCCCATGAGTTCGGGCTCGTTGCGCATCTCCGGCATCTGCAGACGCGTGTGACAGCGCTCGCAAGCGTTGACCGGGTTGAACGCCACCTTGCCATGGCACTTGCCGCAGAAGTTGCCCTCGAAGATGCCGGCCATGGTGATCTTGTTGTTCTTGTAACGCATGACCGGGCCATGGCATTGACGACAGTCGATGAGCGCCGTGTGCACGGAGTGCGGGAAGAACGCATCCATGAGGGAGTCCGGCGCGTCATTCGGGAAGTAGAAATCGAACGCGAACGGCGACGTGCCGGGATCGACCGCGTGCGCCGGCAACATGTCCAACGAGGCTCTCGGGCGATAGAGCCCCTGTTTCAGCGCCGCCACCCAGTCGGCATTGCCAGCATGGTCGCGTGGGATCCACGCCAGGATGCTGTCGGCGACCAGCGTGGTCTCGAACTTCGGGATCGGCAGCTCCGGTTCGCCCGGCTGGGCCGCGACGGGCGCGGTGGCTGCAGGCCGTGCCGCAGGGACGGACGCCGTATTGCGCGGCGCGCTCGGTGCGGCGGGCGGCAGGTCGAGGAACACGCGCGCCGCCTGGCCGCACCCAGCCGCGGCGAACACCGCGACGGCGAGCAGCACGAGCGACGCACCCACACGACGTGTGCGGGTAGGGCAGGACTTGTCCTTGGCGTTCCGCGGCATCAACGCGTCCCTACTTGATGTGACAGGTCAGGCAGAGCGCGCTGGCGCTGTTCGAGATGCGCAGGAATGGACGGTTCGCCGCGGTGTGCGGATTGTGGCAGCTGCCACACTGGACCTTGCCGTTGTAGAGCTGCAGGCCCGCGGCCTGGATCTCGGACGAGGTGTGGAACTTGGTGTCGGCCGTGTTGTCGAACAGGATCGAGATCGGGTGGTCGTTGCGCAGGTCAGTGCCCAGGTTCGTGAAGCCACTCGCCGGCATGCGCGTTCCCACCGCCGCACCACCGGTGTAGTTGTTGGGCACGTTCACGATGACGTCCAGCCCGACCGTCCCATCGTGGCACGACAGGCATGCCTGCGACACACCGGTCGGCTGCGGGTCGACCGTCATGTTGATGGTGGAGCTGTGATTGGCGTCGTACATCTGGTAGGTCGCCGTGGAGAAGTTGCGGTTCCACAGCGGCGCCGAGATCTGGCCACCGTGCGGCGTGTGGCAGTAGACGCACACCTCGCCGTAGTCGCGCAGCGCACCCGCGCCGTACAAATTACTCGATGCGGCGAACGACAGGTTGTGGAGTGTTTCCACCACCGACGTGCCGTTGGGATAGGCGCCCGGGGCGGCGTACGCGCGCCACGCCAGCCCGCTCAGCGCAAGCACGCTGAGTGCGATGGCAATCTGGAATCGTCTCATTGCTCGCTCTCCTCTAACGACGGCTGCCGGTGGCCGCAGGCTCGCCCGAGCCCGCGCCCCGTGCACCCAGGTACTGGAACCACTGCAGACGGCTGTTGTAGCGATCCGCCACGACGATGCGGCCGTGCGGATCGATGCAGAGCCCGAGCGGCAGCCACAACTCGCCGGGCCCCTTCCCCTGACTGCCGAAGGCCAGCAACAACCGGCCCTCCGCATCGAAGATCTGGACATTGTTGAATGAAGCGTCCACCACATAAAGATGGTCGTCGGAGTCCCACGCCGCCCCCTTGGGGCGCGCGAAGCTGCCGGGAGTGTCCCCCATCCGGCCGATCGTGCGCACGTGCGCGAACGAGCGGTCGAACAACTGCACGCGCGCGTTGAGTCCGTCGACCACCGCCAACAGGCCGAGATTCTCGTTCCACGCCACCGACAGCGGATACAGGAACTCTCCCGTGCCACCGCCGCGGTTCTCGCGCACGTCCTTGGATGTCGCCGAGCGCTGGCTCCAGACGTTGCCATCGTCGACCGGCGGTGCCTCGGACGACTTGCCTGTGGCGTCCGCGACGGTCTTGCCGATGCGCTGCACGACCGAGCCGTCGAGTGCGAACACCACGATCTGGTGCAGGTAGCTGTCCGCCACGTACACATGCCCCGCCGCGTCCATGGTGGCGTCGACCGGATTGATGAGCAACTTGGAGCCGCCGAGCGCGGTCAGCAGCGTGCCTTCACGGTCGAACACGAGCACGCGACGGTTGACCTGGTCGCACACCACGACACGGTTCGCACCGTCGCCACCCATGCCCATCGGCCGGCCGATGCGCGCTGCGCCCTTGCCCACCCAGGGCGTCACGGTGTGCTTCACGGTGTCGAACACGTACACGCGGCCGGCAGCGGCGTCGCTCACCCAGATCCGGCCGTCGCCGTCAGCGTAGGTGTCGGTGGGTCGCGACAGATTCACCGACTCGGAAGGCTTGGCACCGGCCAGCGCCATCAGACTGCGTTTGAGTGCCGACTCCGACGCACCGATGTCCTTGGGACCGCGCAGCTCGCGCACGTACTCGATGCGCGCCGTCTCGGGCGGGGCTGGCCACAACAGCCGTTCGGGCGTACGCGCGGCACGCGCGGCGAATGCCGGCGTGGCGGCCAGCAGCAGCAGGATCGGCAACAGGCGCGGGGTCATGGGTAGGGGATCTCACCAGAAGTGCGCTGTGGAGCGCGATGGCGGAGTGCGATGGCACACCAGGCAGAGCGATCCGGCGCGGTTCGGGATGCGCAGGAACTTGCGATTCTGCTGGGTGTGCGGATCGTGGCAGGTATTGCACTGGACGCGGCCGTCTTCGAGCTTCAGCCCTGCCGCTTCGACGGCTGCGGCAGGCTGGAAGTTGGCGTTGCGCGCCGCGTCATACTGGATCGAGAACGGGTGCTGCTTGGTGAAGTCCTGCTGGAACCACACCTTCTCCCAGTTGAAGCCGCCCTCGGGATCGCCGCCTTTGTGGCACTCGGTCGCACAGCGTTTGATCGACTCGCCGGGCGCCCTCGGACCGGTGTGCGTGAGCGGTTGATTGATGACGTCGTCGAGCGCGATGGTGCCGTCGTGGCACGAAAGACAAAGGCGCGAAGTGCCGGTCGGCTGCGCGTCCAGGACCATGCTGAGCCCACTCGGATCGTACATGCGGTAGGGCCCGTTCGGCAGCACGCGGTTCCACAGCGGGCGTTCGGTACGCCCGCCGTGCGGTGAGTGGCAATACACACAGGCCTCGCGGTAGTTCGAGATGAAGTTCCGCATCGGGTCCACCTGGGCGGTGCGCGACAGGTTGTGCACGGTCTGCGTGACGACCGATCCGTTCGGCCATTGCGCAAGCGCGGAACTCGCGGCGAACGCGAGCCCCGCGATCACGCACAGGGAGGTGACCGGGCGCACGACGCCCGAGAGCCCCCCCCCTGTCCGGTGCATCACTTGAGCGAGGCGATATAGGTCACGACGTCGGCGACCGCTTTGTCGGTGGGTAGCGAAGCGGCCATGCCCTTCATCTGGGCACCGGTCACGTCGCGTGGGTCGGCGCCGCGGATGCCGGAACGGAACTTCGTCAGCTGCGTCATCATGTACCAGTCGGCTTGACCCGCGAGGGCCGGCGCCTTGAGCGCGAGCTGGCCCTTGGCCGCCGGGCCATGACAGGCCGCGCAGACCTTCGTGTACGTGGCCTTGCCGGCGACCGCGTCACCCTTGAGTTCCGCGACCGAAGCCGTTCCCTTGAGCGTCTTGATGTAGGCGGCGACGTTCGCGACCGCAGCCGCATCGGTGAGCTGTGCGGCCATCGGGCGCATCTGAGCGCCACCCGTGTCCTTGGCGTGACTGCCACGCGCACCGCTCTTGAATTTCTCGAGCTGTGCGACCAGGTACCACGGTTCCTGTTGCCAGAGCGACGGTGCGCCGAGCGCCTTGTTGCCGGCGGCCTGCGGGCCGTGACAGGTGACACACAACTTGTCGAACATGGGCTTGCCCAGGGCGGCATTGCCGCCGCCCGCTTTCGGGGTGACGAGCGCCGAGGGGGCAGCGAGCGAAGGCGACGCAAGCACGAGTACCAGACTGAGCAGACGGATGAAGCGCCGGGAATCGGGCGTGTGACGGAGGGTTACGGATCTGGACAATTCGGACCTCGGCGGGTGGCGGGATCGGCCGCAGCGGGTGGCCACGGTCCTCGGGTTCTCACGAGGATACTTGCACGTCTGGGGCCGGAGCCGAAAGCTGCTACGTAGTATCGGGACAGGCGTTGCCACACATATAGTTACGCCGATGGACCATGCCCGGGCGGGCCGATTCCCGACGCTCGGAACTGACAAGGTGACAGTAAGGCTGACCAATCGGATGGTAATAGCTTCTGGCCGGCCCGGCTCACCCCTGACCGGAGTTCCGGGGTGCCGGAATGGAGTATCGAGGGGGCCCGCACACACAATCGCAAGGGTTTGCGGCGCCCGGATGTCAAGGCACGTCCGATGCTCATGCCCACCCCCGGCTGTACTCATCGCGGGGGCGGATGGATCCGCACCCTCGCTGGGCAACCTCACGGAGGAGGTCCGCGATGTCGTTCGTGAGCATGTCGCTGATCACGATGTGGATGGTGCTGGAACTGCTGGGCGTCACTTACGCAGGATCGGTGCACGTACTCATCATCGCCGCTGTGGCGATCGTGTTCCTGAGCGGCAACCGCCGGGCGCGTGAGCACCGTGCGCTCCACCGCCGCGCGCTTCGCCAAGCGGCGGCCGAGATGCCCCAGCCCGGAGTCTCCGCAGAGCGCTGAACGATCTTGCCGGCTGCTACGCCCCATCGTCCCCAGGCCTGTTTCGACCGACCACCCGCGGCTTGCGTGGTGCGCGATCTGGATGCGTCTGATCGTGCTCAGGAGTTCAAGTCCGGACGATTGCAACCGATGATGCCCTTGGGGCTGCCCATCCACAGATCCCACATGCAACCACCTGTGTACTGTTCAGGAGGTTCCGAGCGTGGGACTGGTACGTCCGGGTATTCCATCCATCACCGACATCCTGCTCGAGGCAGGTGTCGTCAGTTCGGCGCAGATCGACGCCGCGCTCGAACACCAGCGCGCCTCCGGCGTGCGGGTCGGTGAAGCATTGGTCGAGCTGGGCTCCGCGAGCGAGAACGACATCGGTTGGGCACTCGCCCGCCAGATGGGATTCACGTTCCTCGACCTGACGCCCGAAGCACTGGACCGAGATCTCGTCCAGAGTTTCCCGGAGGGCCTGCTGCGCCGGCTGCTCGCGGTGCCGCTGGTGCGCTCCGAGCGTGTGCTGTCCGTGGCATTCGGGGATCCCACCGACCGCGAGGCGATCGCCGAACTCGAGCACATCGCGGGCATGACCGTGGAACCCAGCGTCGCCGCCCCGTCGATGATCTATCGCGCGCTCGAACAATTCGCGCTGGCGAGTCCGGATCACGGCCGGCCCGCGCCTCCGCATGCACACCTGGCCCACCGCGCGACATTGTTGCGCGAGGGCTCGGGCGCGCACCTGCTCGCGGGCCAGTTGCGCCGCGCGCTGCTCGCGCACGCGACCGAGATCCACTACCTGCCCGAAGGCGAGGAGATCCGCGTCTTCCATCGCATCGGCGCCCGGCTGGTGTTCGCCGGCTCGGGCCCCGGCAGCATCACCTATCTGCTGCTGGCGCGACTCGAGGCACTGGGCGGGCCGCCCTACGACGGCGACCAGACGCACGTGCAGGGCCGCGCCTTGTGTCCGCTCGGCGATCAGGACGTGCTGCTCGACGTGTCGCTGCTCGGCGCCGACAGCGGTCTCGCCATCACGCTGGGCATCCGCGAAGCCGGCGGCGTGGTCCCCGGACTGGAGCAGCTCGGCCTCGACCCCGTCGATCTGGCGTGCATCCGTGGCGTGCTCGACCAGCCCGCCGGACTCATCCTGCTGTCGGGGCCGGCACGTGCCGGCTGCTCGACCACGCTGGCGACCCTGTTGGCGGCGGTGAGCGCCGAGGGCAGACGTTCGCTGGCGTTCGAACGGCGCACCGGCACGCCTCTGCCCGCGAGCACGCGCCTGGCACTGAACGCGGACATCGCACGACAGTCCTGGAGCGAGATCGCGGTGGCACAGAGCGCCGACATCGTGGCATTGGACGATGTGTTCACGGGTGAGCACGCTGCCGGGGTGCTGACGAGCAACGGCTCCGGCCGCCTGATGCTCGCGACCACGGACTGGAGTGACAGCTTCGCGCTGATCGGCTTCCTGGCGTCCCGCCCCGGCGGAGCGCAGGTCCTTGCCGACCGCCTGCGGTTGGTGGTGCAGCAGCGCATGGCGCACTTCGAACCCGATCCGGGCACCGACGATCCCGAGGCGGGGAGCTCACATCCGGTGTTCGAAGTACTGCTGGTGAGTGATGCGTTCCGGAACGCGCTGCGCGAAGGTGCCTCGCTGGCTCAACTGCGCTCGCTCGCCACGATCGACGGACATCGTGACCTTGGTGAACAACTGCACTCCCTTGTCGCGGCGGGCCGGATGTCGGTCGGCGAAGCCGCGCGCATCCTGAGCTGAGGCACGCATGGCCTTCGACCTGACCGCGCTGCTCGGCTTCGCCCACGACCAGGGCGCCTCGGACCTGCACATCTCGGCCGGACTGCCGCCGATGCTGCGCATTCGCGGCCAGATCATGCGGCTCGAGATGCCCGCACTGTCGCGCGACGATGCGCATGCCGCGATCTACGACATCCTGCAGGACGAGCAGAAGAAGCTTTTCGAGGAGTTCCGCGACATCGACTTCGCGTTCGAGATTCCCGGGCTGTCGCGCTTCCGCGGCAATGTCATGATGCAGTCGCGCGGCGAGGCCGCGGTGTTCCGGCTGGTGCCCACACGGATCCGCACGCTCGAGGAACTGCAGATGCCGCCCGTGCTGAAGACGCTGGCCGAGAAGGAACGCGGACTGGTCGTGGTCACGGGACCGACCGGTTCGGGCAAGTCGACGACGCTGGCTGCGATGGTCAACTACGTGAACGAGACGCGCCGCGGCCACATCCTCACGGTCGAGGATCCGGTCGAGTTCGTGCACGAATCCAAGCGCTGCCTCGTGAACCAGCGCGAGGTCGGCTCGCACACCCGCTCGTTCGCCTCGGCGTTGCGCGCCTCGTTGCGCGAGGATCCGGATGTCATCCTCGTGGGTGAGTTGCGTGACCTGGAGACCACGCAGTTGGCGATCTCGGCCGCCGAGACCGGGCACCTGGTGTTCGCCACACTGCACACGAACTCCGCGGCCAAGACGATCGATCGCATCATCGACATCTTCCCGAGCGGGCAGCAAGCCCAGATCCGCACCATGTTGTCGGAGTCGCTCGAGGGCGTCGTCGCGCAGACGCTGCTGCCCTCGAAGGACGGGAAAGGCCGCGTCGCCGCACTCGAGGTACTCGTCGGTGTGCCAGCGCTGCGCAACCTGATCCGCGAGAACAAGACCGCGCAGATCCTGAGCGTCATCCAGACGGGCGCGAATCACGGGATGATCAGCTTGGACCAGCATCTGCGCGAACTCGTCATGCAGGGCCGGCTGTCGCGTCAGGACGCGGCCATGCATGCGTCCAATCCATCTGTTTTCGAACAGCCCGGCACCGGCGCAGCGGGTGCAGCGCCCGCGCCGAATGTTCGACTGGGCGCGCCACCGGCGAACACCCAGACAGCACCCGCAGGCGGGCCCATGGCGCCACGCGTCGTGCCCGGCGTGGCCATGGGCCCGCCGGACAGCCCCAAGAAGTCCGGTTTGTTCGGCCGCTGAGAACCCCCACGGAAGACACCATGCACCTGGACGAACTCCTCACCGGTCTGGCCCAGCACAAAGGCTCCGACCTGTACTTCACCGCCGAGTCGCCGCCGCTCTATCGCGTCGACGGTGCGACCGTGCCGGCGTTCCACCACGTGCTCGAGGCGGCGGACGTCGAGAGCATCATCCGCGAAGTGCTGTCGCCGTCGGAGCAGGCCGAGTTCGATCGCACGCGTGAACTGAACGTGGCGAGGATGGTGAGTGGCGTCGGGCGCTTCCGACTGAACGTGTTCCGGCAGCGCGGGCAGGTCGGCTTGGTGGCGCGCATCATCCCGATCGAGTTCCCGAACGCCGAACAGCTGGGACTGCCGGGCGGGCTGTGCGAACTCATCATGCAGAAGCGCGGGCTGATCCTAGTCACCGGCGCGACCGGTTCCGGTAAGTCGACGACGCTCGCAGCGCTCATCGACCACCGCAACCTGCACTCGCGCGGGCACATCCTCACCATCGAGGACCCGATCGAGTTCGTGCACCCGCACAAGGGCTGCGTGGTCACCCAGCGCGAAGTCGGGGTCGACACCGCATCGTTCGCGGCGGGTTTGAAAAGCGCGCTGCGTCAGGCACCCGACGTCATCCTGATCGGTGAGATGCGCGACCTGGAGACCGTGGAGGCCGCGCTGCACTTCTCGGAGACCGGGCATCTGGTGCTCGGCACACTGCACGCGAACAACGCGAACCAGGCCGTCGAGCGCGTCATGAACTTCTTCCCGCAGGAGTCGCACGCGCAGATCTACCAGCAACTGGCGCTGAACCTGCGCGGCATCGTCTCGCAGCGCCTGGTGCCCAAGGCCGACGGCAAGGGCCGTGTGGCGGCGATCGAGGTCATGCTGAACTCCCCGCGCATCGCGGACCTGATCGGAAAGGGCGAAGTCGCTTCCTTGAAGAGCGCGATCGAGGCCAACTCGCAGGATGGATCGCGCTCGTTCGACCTCGCGCTCCACGAACTCCATCGTCAGGGCCTCATCACACTCGACGAAGCGTTGCGCCAGGCCGACAGCGCCAACAACCTGCGCCTGAGGATCAAGATGGAAGGCGCTGGCGGGGCCTCGGAGGCCCGGCCGCAGTTCAGCCTGAAGAGCGAGGGGAAGGCGGCCTAGGCAGGCTCCGGAGCGTGTCTTCCGGTGAGTCGGGCGCCTCCGGCCGCCGAGGCT
Organism: bacterium; assembly: GCA_031408715.1. Taxonomy (GTDB): domain Bacteria; phylum Eisenbacteria; class RBG-16-71-46; order RBG-16-71-46; family RBG-16-71-46; genus JAIOPA01. Next base: position 1,434 of record JANNWR010000103.1, on the reverse strand, counting down.
TCGCGCCCCAGCTCCTCACCCCCGCGCCGCTTCACCGATCGGGCTCGCACCATCGCAACGCCCCCGCCAGAGCGCAGCACTTGGCGCGATGACGCCGGAGAAAGCGCGTCCCCGTTCGACAGTCATCAAGTTCTGGACGATGCGGCCGATTCAGCTACTGGGGCTGCCCATCCACAGATCCCACATGCAACCCCTGTGCCCTATTCAGGAGGTTCCGCGCGTGGGACTCGTCCGTCCGAGCATGCCCTTGCTCACTGATATCCTGCTCAATGCCGGCGTCGTCACGGCCGCCCAGATCAATGCTGCCCTCGAACACCAGCGCAGTTCCGGTGTGAGGGTCGGTGAGTCGCTCGTGGAGTTGGGCTCAGCCAGCGAGAACGACATCGGCTGGGCGCTCGCCCACCAACTCGGCCTCACGTTTCTGGACCTGACGCCGCAAGCGCTGGACCCCGAGCTCGTGCGCAGCTTCCCCGAGGGCCTGCTGCGCCGGCTGCTCGCGGTGCCGCTGGTGCGCTCGGAAGACGTGCTGTCGGTGGCGTTCGGCGATCCCACGGATCATGAAGCCATCACCGAACTCGAGTACATCTCCGGCATGAACGTCGTGGCGAGCGTGGCGGCCCCGTCGATGATCTACCGCGCACTCGACCAACTCGCCGGCGCGCCGCACGAAGCCACCCGCACTGCGGTGCACACGCTACACCACGCGAATCTGGTGCACCGCGCCTCGCTCCTGCGGGACGGATCGGGCGCGGACTTGCTGGCCGGCCATCTCAGGCGCGCGCTCCTCGCCCATGCCACCGAGATCCACTACCTGCCCGAAGGCAGCAACATCCGGATCTGCCATCGCATCGGCGGCCGACTGGTATTCGCAGACTCGGGTCCCGCGGGCATCGCCTACCTGCTGCTCGCCCAACTCGAAGCGATCGGCGGTCCGACCCACAACGCCGAGCAGACTCACGTCCAGGGCCGCGCCATCTGCCCGCTCGGCGACCATGACGTCCCGCTCGATGTCTCGATCCTGAGCGCGGAGGGCGGCCTCGCGATCACACTCCTCATCCGCGAATCGGGCGGCGCACTGCTCGCGCTCGAGCAACTCGGCATCGACCCGGTCGACCTGGCGTGCGTACGCAGTGTGCTCGACCAACCGGCAGGCTTGATCCTGCTGTCCGGCCCGGCGCGCGCCGGGTGCTCGTCCACACTCGCCAGCCTGCTCGCCGCAGTACCGCTCGAGTGCCGTCGAGGACTGGCGTTCGAGCGCGCGACCGGCGCCCCCCTTCCGGTGCAGACGCGGCTTGTGCTGCCCCCCGAGCAGGCGCGCCAGACGTGGAGCCACATCGCGGTGGCACAGAACGCCGACGTCGTCACACTCGACGATGTCTTCACGGGCGAGGACGTTGCAGGTGTGCTTGCGAGCAATGCCTCGGGCCGGCTCAT
>JANNWR010000102.1:0-56743 GCA_031408715.1 bacterium | reverse complement strand
GATCGCGGCGAGGCCGAAGTGCACCAGTCCTCCCACGGTCGAGAATGAACCACCGGCGTAGATGGTGCTGGGCGATCCGGCGAGGGTCTCGACGCCGCCATCCAGATCGGGGTTCCACGCGGTCGCGAGCCCGGCGCCGCTGGTGCTCACCGCCGCCAGATTGTTGCGGAGTTGCCCGCCGATGCTGGTGAACGATCCACCCACCACAAGCGTGGAGCCTCGCAACAGGATCGACAGCACTTCACCATTGGGGTTGGGAGTCCACGCCGCCACAGTGTTGTTCGCGAGCACATGCGCCAGATTCTGCCGGGGCACGCCCCCGATCTGCGTGAAGTTCCCGGCCAGGAACCAGCCACCGGAACCGTCCGGGATCACCACATTCACGTTCTCGGAATCCGGTACGCGCGGAAAACCCGGGATCGTGGTGCCGCTCAATGCGTCGACGACTGCGGCCGGGCCCGTGGAGTATCCGACCCAGGTGAAATCCCCGCCCAGATACAGCACCTTGCCCGCGAGCGCGCTCGCACGGACCACCCCATCCGTCGCCATCACATCCGGTCGGACCGCCTGACCGAATGCGGGAGCAGCGCCATACATCGATGCGAGCGTGACGACCAACAGCAGGACGCGGGAACGAAGTCGATCAGCGTGGGATCTGATCATGCGGCACCTCGGAGTCCGGGATCACAGGCCGGTTCGCGACCGGCGCGCTCAGGGGGCATGAGCGTAGAGAGCGCGCAAAGCCGCGGTCAATGGCGATTAATTGATCCCGCCAAGGGCCGTCCGGGCCCGGGAAAACCGAACCGCCCCCGCGCCTGAAGCGCAGGGGCGGTCCGGGAGTCCGGAGTATGGCGCGATCGGCTACCCCTTCAGCTCCGCGATCATGTCCGCCACGTCCTTCGCCGACTTGTTCAGTGCGGCCTGGTCGGAGTCGCTGAGCTTCAGCTGCACGATCTTCTCGACACCGTTGCCGCCGAGGACGATCGGCACGCCGATGAACAGGTCTTTCAGGCCATACTCGCCATTCAAAGCCACCGAGCACGGCACGAGACGTTTTTGATCCAACAGGATCGCCTCGACCATCTCGACCGCCGACATCGCGGGCGCATAGTACGCTGAGCCGGTCTTCAGCAGCTTCACGATCTCGGCGCCGCCGTCGCGCGTGCGCTGGACGATCTGCGCCAGGCGCTCGGGGGCGATCAGCTCCTCTACTGGGATCCCGCCCGCCACTGTATAGCGAGTCACAGGAACCATCGAATCGCCGTGGCCGCCCAGCACCATCGCCTGGATGTCGGCACCCGAGATCCCCAGTTCCATCGCCAGGAACGCGCGGAAGCGCGCGCTGTCGAGGATGCCGGCCATGCCGAGCACGCGGTGCTTGGGCAGGCCCGAGACGTGGCCGAAGTACCAGGCCATGACGTCCAACGGATTCGTGACCACGACGACCGTGGCGTTCGGGGCGTGTTGCTTCACGGCTTCAGCGGCCGGCTTGATGATGTCGGCGTTGGCCTTCAAGAGATCGGTGCGCGACATGCCGGGCTTGCGCGGGAAGCCGGCGGTCATGACCACCACGTCCGAGCCCTTCACGGCAGCCAGGTCGGTGGCACCCGTGACCTTGGTACCCTTGTGCCACAGCGGCGCGGCCTCTTCCATATCGAGCGCCTTGCCCTGCGGCATGCCTTCCATCTCGGGGCGATCGATGAGCGTGACGTCGGCCAGCCCACGCTCGGCGATATACAGCGCCGCACTCGCACCCACGTTACCAGCCCCGATGACGGCGACCTTGTTCTTCACGGGATCCCTCCATGTGCAGGGCCCTTGGGGAAGAGCCCTTCAGTTCACGAGTTCACAAACGAAACGCCGCCACCGGTCGGTGTGGACCGGTAGCGGCGGAGATATGCGGGTGTTGCGTTACTTCAGTTGGTCTCGGCCACCGCCGGCATCACGTGCACCCGCTTGCGGGTGCGGCCGTAACGCGAGAACTGGACTTTGCCATCCACGAGCGCGAACAGTGTGTCGTCCTTGCCGAGGCCGACGTTCGTGCCGGGGAAGATCACGGTGCCGCGCTGGCGCACGATGATGCTGCCGGCGCGCACGGTCTCACCGCCGAACTTCTTGACGCCAAGACGCTGGGCATTCGAATCGCGCCCGTTCTTGGTCGAGGACTGACCTTTTTTGTGAGCCATGGGGTTCTCTCTCTCTTAAGCCGAGATCGCGGTCACGCGGATGCGCGTGAGCTCGCTACGATAGCCGCGGCGGCGGCGATACTCGCGCCGGCGCTTGAACTTGAAGATCTTGACCTTGTCGCCACGCAGGTGCGTGAGGATCTCGACCGAGACGCTGGCGCCCTTCACCGTGGGCTGGCCCACGGAGATCTTGTCGCCGTCGCCGAGCAGGAGCACCTGGTCGAACTTGATCTTGGCCCCGGGCTCCCCGGACATCAGGGCAACATTCAGGACCTCGTCCGGCGTGACCTTGGTCTGGATGCCGGCGATGTTCACGATCGCGTACATGGAACGGTTGACTCCCTGGCGCCACGGGACACCGTCCCGGAGCATCCTGAATAGGCTCGCTGGGCTGTGGAGAACGTCGCCAGCGATGGCATCCCCCTCGCCTGACGGCCGGAGGATGGAACACGAAGCAGGATTTTCTATCACGGGGTATGAGAGGCTGTCAATGTTCGGGCCGACTCGCTCCCCCTTGGGCGGACCCGGGGTGGCCTCCCCGTCCGGGCCGCTTTCAGGAGTCTGGACGGGGTCAAGCGCCGTCCTGAAGGGCTCACACGGTATCCCTTGGGCTCACCCAGAAGTCCCCCCCCCAGTAGCTGCCGAACCACCGCCCCGCCGGGGCTCGTCGAAGAAAGGCCAAGCGCCATGCGCAGCCCGAAACCCCTCAACTTGCTCGCCCTGCTCGCTCTTGGTGTACCAGCGACGCTGCTGTCTCTCGCCGCCTGTGCCCATGGCTCTGGCAGCGCCAAGGCCCGAGTGGCGGGGAGCCCGGGCCGGCCGGATACCCCCATCGCCGCCCAGATGGCATCTCCGGCCCCGCCCGCGGCCGCCGAGGCTCCGCGGCCGCGCGAGGCGGACTCCAATGACGCGCTCTGTGCACCGCTCCTGATCGAGCCCGAGATCGGTTTCGGGACCAGTGTCGTCATGCGGCGGTTGCCCACGGCAGCCGATCTGGAGGACATGCGCTTCTACACCGGGCTCCGCCAGGTGCTGCTCGCACTCCCGGACTGGCCCGCCACCTATGCCCAGCTGCGGCCCCTGCAGCAGGTCATCCTGCCGGACGGCGCGGAGATCGTGGTGCTGCTGCCGGGCTGGCCACCGACGCGGGAAGCACTCGGGGCATGGAATCTGGTCGGCGGCAATCTGCGACTCATCATCGTGGTCGACGGCCCGCCGGCCGATCGCGCACTGATCGCCGAGCTCAACCGCGTGCGCTCACTCGAGCGGCTGATCGTCCAGATGGAGCACCCGTCGCGCTCGGGCTTCGAGCGCCTTCAGCGTCCCCTGAGCTTCCGGGTGGTCAAGCCCTAGCCGGCACTGCTCATGAGCCCGTGGGCTGCGAGTGCGTGTAGGTCCACAGCGCCCGCGCGAACACGACAACTCCCACCACCCAGGGCAACGCGCCGACTGCGAAGAGCCAGGGGTATTCCGGCGTGCGCAGAGCCCATGCGAAGATGATCGTGCCGAGGACCGCGAGCAGACTCGCCGTGACCATGTTGCCGATGGTGCGCTGTTTGACTTCAGAACTGCTGGTGTCGCGCTGTACTGCGGTCTCGGGTTGCGTGCGCTGGGCCATACAGGCCTCCTGCGGGCGGGGGAACCCGTGCATGCGAGAAAAGTCGAATGGGGAATTCGAACGCCGGCCGAAGGGGGGGGTGGCCGGATGTTGAGTGCGATGGGAAAAAGATACGCTTGCGGCAGGAACCACCGCAAGCGTATTTCGCAGCCTGATATTCGACTCACTCCCCGTTCTCTCGCACCCTCCGCCTTGCGCGGCAGGAGGTGGTCCCGCCCGCGCTCGTGCTTCGCGAGAAGTCCGGGGCTGGTCCTGCTAAGTCCCCGGCACCGCGCCGACGACCTGCTTCGTCAAGTCCACCTTCTTGTCGTTGAAGATGCGCATCTCGCCGCGCTTGAGCTGGGGGTCATCCTTCAGGTCCACCTGCAGCTTGAACCGCTTCTCGAGTTCGGCGAACCGCCGGGCCTCGGTCTCCACGAAGTACAGCGCCACATCGGGCGCGACCTTGACGGTGATGCGTTTGTTGCCCGCCAGTGCGGCCACCCGGCGCATGGCGCGCTCCAGCTTCACCATCATGGTCTCGTTGCTCGGCACCTTGCCCAGACCGCCGCAGGTCGGGCAGTCCTCGGTGTAGTAGTGCAGCAGCGACGAGCGCTCGCGCTGGCGCGTCATCTCGACGAGTCCCAGATCGCTGACCGCGAACGCCTTGGTGCGCGCCCGGTCCTTGCGCAGCTCGCCCCGAAGCGTGTCGAGCACGGCACGCTTGTTGGACTCCGACTCCATGTCGATGAAGTCGACCACGATGATGCCGCCGATGTCGCGCAGGCGGAGCTGGCGCGGGACTTCGACCGCCGCTTCCATGTTCGTGCGGAAGATCGTCTCTTCCTGATTCTTCTTGCCGGTGAACCGCCCGGTATTCACGTCGACCGCCACCAGAGCCTCGGCGTGGTCGATGCAGATGTAGCCGCCCTTCTTCATCCACACCTTGCGCTCGAACGTCTTCTCGATCTGGGCCTCGATCCCGAACGCGTCGAAGATCGGGTCCTTGCCCTGGAAGTGCTTGACGCGATCGGACAGCTCGGGGCTCACGGCCTTCAGGTACGACTGGATCTCGCTGAACGAGTCCGGGTCGTCGATGAACACTTCCTCGACGTTCTCGGTGAACAGGTCGCGAATCAGGCTGGCCGCCATCTCGAGTTCGCGGTGGATCAATGACGGCGCTCGCGCACCACTCGACTTCTTCTCGATCTTCTGCAGCAGCCGCGACAGGTGCTTGATGTCGGCGGCGTACTCGGCGTCGCCCTTGCCTTCACCCACGGTGCGTGCGATGACGCCGACGCCCTTGGGCTTCAAGTCGCTGATGATGGCCTTGATGCGCTGGCGCTCGGAGCGCTCCTCGATGCGGCGCGACACGCCGATGTGCTCGACGCCCGGCATGAGCACGCAGAACCGGCCCGGCAGACTGACCTGCTGGGTGACGCGCGGCCCCTTGGTGCCGATCGACTCCTTGGTGATCTGGACCAGGATCTCCTGACCCTTCTTGAGATGGTCCTCGATCTTCGGGACGGGCGCGCGGCGGCGGCGCTTCTGGTCGCCGTTCGCGTCGTCGGCGTCCGACAGGTCCTCGAGCGCGTTCAGCGACTCGGACAGGTCGGAGGCGTGCAGGAAGCCGGTCTTCGGCAGGCCCATGTCGACGAACGCCGACTGCATGCCCGGCAGCACGGCGTTGACGCGAGCCTTGTAGATGTCGCCGACATTGCGCCGCTGCTCGGCACGTTCGACGAACAATTCCGCCAGCTCGTCGTTTTCGAGGATGGCGACGCGGGTCTCATAGGTGTCCGCGTTGATGATGATGCGCTGCTTCACGGGCGTCCTTCCCGGACGCGCGAACCCGACCAGTCCTTACCGCGGCGTCAGCATCGCGAACGGTTCACACCGTTCGCCGTCCCGGTCCGCCCACAGCGCCGTGCGTTCGATATCCACGGTGCGGGGGTCGGCCTCGGGAATCAGCAATCCGAGCATGTCGTCGGGCCGGGCTGACGCGCGCAAGGTGAAGCGCAGGTGCAGGTCCAGCACCGCCGGGAGCTCGTCCTGGCTGGGATGCATCGCCACGATCGAGGGCTTGGCGTCGAATTCGCGTGCCTTGTCCTCACTCTTCCGCCGCACGACCACCACGTCCTGCTCCATCAGGGCCGTGACGCGTTCGTTCAGAAGTGAGTTCAGATCACCGGGAGCGATCCCGGCTTCGGCGAGGTAGCTGGCCGGGAACCGCACCCGGTAGCTCGCGCCTTCCATCTGACTCATGAGCGAGGGGTTCTTGTAGAGGATGGGCCGGGTGCCGGTCACCCGAAGCCCGTCCGGCAGCACGGTGTTCAACCTCTCGGCGAGGTCGAATCCCGGCGGCCGGGTGAGCTCCAGGTCGAACACTTCGGCCTGTGAACGGAATCCCAGTGGCAGCGGTGGCCCGAACGACATCTTGAGGTGCGGGTGATGCCCTTGGGTGAAAGCGAGCGGCAGCCCGGAGCGGCGAAGAGCCCGTTCCCAGGTGCGCATGAGGTCCAGGTGCGAGAGGAAGCGCATCGGCGCCCCCTTCTCGAACGCCACCCGGAAGCGTGTGCTCGTGGCCACGCCGCCCGCGGTCGCGGACTTGCCGTTGCCGCTCGTGTTGCGAGCGCGACGGCCGAACGCTGGCGCCGGAACCGTGGCAAGAACCTGTTCGAGATCCAATGGTGCATGCGGCTGCTTCACCCACGGCCGCTGATTGCAGTCGACCACGCCGCACGAGAAGCAGATGTCTTCGAGCCGGCAATCTTCCAGTGCGCCGGCTTTGTTGGCACGTTCAAGATCGCGTACCAGGAACTTCTTCGTGACCGGGGACTGCACGACGTCCCACGGCTGGTCGAGCGCATGATCGCGCTCGAGCAGGTAGCGCTCGGGATCCACTCCGTGCGTGGCGAACACGTCGAGCCACGTGGCATAACGCAGGTGCTCGCTCCAGGCGTCGAAACGACAGCCGCGCCGGAAGGCATCCTCGATGAGCGCTCCCAAGCGGCGGTCGCCGCGTGTGAACACGCCCTCGAGCATGCTGGTCTCGGCGTCGCGGTACTTGAGCGTGATCGGCTTGCCCTTGACGGCTTCGCGCAGCACACCCAGACGCCGGTTCAACTCCTGCGTGTCGACCTGGGCCGCCCAGGCGAACGGCGTGTGCGGCTTCGGGATGTGCGGCGACACACTCACCACCACGCGGAACGCCTTGTTGCCCGCCTCGCGCGCCGCCTGCCACGCCTTGTATCCCAGATCGAGGATCGCGCGCAGGTCGTCGTCCGTCTCGGTCGGCAAGCCGCACATGAAGTAGAGTTTGGCGCCGGTGTAACCCTCGCGCGCAGCAGTCGCCACCGACGTCAGCAGCTCGGCCTCGGTGTGGTTCTTGTTGATGACGTCACGCATGCGCTGGCTGCCCGCTTCGGGCGCCAGCGTGATCGTGCCCTTCTTCTGCGCGGCGATGCGGCGCGCCACATCGACCGGCACATTGTCCGGGCGCGTCGACGGCAGCGACAGCTGGACGCGCGTCGGGCACAACAGGTCGGCGAGCGCGTTCACCTGATCCACGATCTGGGTGTGATCCGTGGTCGACAGCGAGATGAGCGAGACCTCCTCGAGGCCGGTGCCCTGCAGTCCGCGCAGGACCTCGCTCACCACCTGATTGGCCGGCTTCTCGCGCACCGGCCGGTTGATCATGCCGGCCTGGCAGAACCGGCAGCCGCGCGTACAGCCGCGCATGACCTCGACCGAGAGCCGGTCGTGCGTGATCTCGCCCACCGGCAGCAGCGGCATGGGCGGGTAGTACTCGGGCTTGAGTTCCTTCACATACGTCGAATAGATGCGTTCGGGAAATCCCGGCCGCGCCTGCGGCACCAGCCAGCCCTCACGCGACGCTGTGGTGTGATAGCCCGAAGGCACGTAAGTGCCGGGCACGTGCGCGAGCTTGCGCAGCAGTGTGGGACGGCTCCAGCGCTCGGCTTTGGCGAGCTTCACCAGGTCGACGACGCGGTGGATGACCTCTTCCCCATCGCCGATCACGTAGGCGTCGATGAACTCGGCCATCGGCTCGGGGCTGAAAGCCTGCGCTCCGCCGGCGATGATCAGCGGATGCGAGGCATCACGGTCGGCCGTCTTCAACGGCACGCCGGCCAGTTCGAGCATCATGAGCACGTTGGTGTACTGCAACTCGTATTGCAGCGAGAAACCGAGCACGTCGAAATCCGCTGCCGGCGCATGCGAATCAAGCGAGAACAGCGGGATCCCGAGCCGGCGCATCTCGGCTTCGGCGTCGGGCCACGGCGCGAACGTGAGTTCGCACGCGGTGTCGGGCCGGCCATTCAGGATGTGGTGCAGGATCCGGATGCCGAGGTTCGACAACCCGATCTCGTAGGCGTCGGGGAACGCGATGAGCACGCGGACATCTGCCGCGGACAGAGCCTTCGGGGACTCACCGAGCGCGTGGCCCAGATAGCGATTGGGCTTGGAGACACGCGGCAGCAGTTGGTGCTGGATGAGTTCCTGGACGGAGACCGACATGGGCGGTATGTGGCTTCTCCACAGACGGCGGGGCAGCGGGGGCAGCAGGTCCGCGGTGGAATCGAACCACCGGAGGCAGCCGGCGGCGCGCTCGCGCCCGGAAGGGCTTTTCCTGACCCCCTCCTCCTGCCGGATGACAGCTCACGGTACCACGGGCCCACTCCGCCGCGCCACCCCGCCGGGAACCGCAAACCGTTGCGGGAGAAACGTTCAGCCCGCGCCGAGGGGTGTGATCAGCTGCGCGACGTCGGCCCCGCGCGCAACGCCAGGGCGGCCGCAACGGCGGCGACCAACGTGGCCGAGGTGAACGGCTTGGGCAGGAAGTGTTCCGGACCGCCTTCGTGCCGGCCCGGGTCCGCGAGTTCCTGAGAGTAGCCCGACATATAGAGGACACGGAGCGCAGGCTCGCGGAGCCGGAGTTCACGCGCCAGCGTGAGTCCGCCCATGACCGGCATGACGACGTCGGTGAGCAGGACGTCGAACGCACCCGGTGTGCGCTCGAAGACCGCGACCGCCTCGCGTCCATTCGCCGCTTCCGTCACCTGGTATCCGGCTTGGATCAGGAAACGCCGCGCGATCTCGCGGATCGTGGGCTCGTCCTCGACCAAGAGCACGTGGGCCCCGGGTCGCGGCTCTGCGGCCACGCGCACGGCGACCGGCCCGGCCGCCGCGACGTTCGAGACGGGCAGCAACACCCCGAACGTCGCACCCTTCCCGGGTGCGCTCTCGACGAACAACTGCCCTTCGCTCTGGCGCACGATGCCGTAAACAACCGCGAGCCCCAGACCACCGTTGTACTCCGGACCTTTCGTGGAATAGAACGGCTCGAAGATGCGCCGGCGCGTGGCGTCGTCCATGCCGAGGCCGTCGTCGCTGATCTCGAGCAGCACGTAGTCGCCCGGAGGGGGCGGTTCCGCCGCGCGCGACAGGTCACGCGCACCCGCCGCACGAGTCGTGACGCGCACAACGCCGCCATCGGGCAGTGCGTCGCGCGCATTGACGAGCAGATTCAGGAGCACCTGGTCCATCTGCACGCGATCGGCGGCGACGAGTGGCAGGGATGCCTCGAGATGCAGTTGGAGCTCCACGTGCTCCCCGAGCAGGCGGCCCAGCATCTGAGTCGTCGCGGTCACCACGGCGTTCAGGTCGATGGCCACGCGCGTCTGGATCTGCCGGCGCCCGAACGCCAGGAGTTGCGCGGTGATCGACGCGGCCTTCTCGACGGCGACCGCGACTTTCGCCGCGTGCGTCTGCGCGGGGTCTCCCGCTGGCAGTCCCGCCGCCATGAGCGAAGCGTGGCCACCGATCACGGTCAGCAGGTTGTTGAAGTCGTGCGCCACACCGCCCGCCAGCCGTCCGATGGCTTCCATCTTCGCCGACTCCGCCAGGCGAGCCTGGGTCTGCTCGAGCTCTGCCAGACTGCGGGCGAGCTCGTCGGTGCGCTGGCGGAGCGTCCGGTTCAGCCAGGCATTCTCGAGTGCACGTTCGACGTGCGTGGCGAACAAGTACAGATTGCGTCCGCCGCCCTCGATGCGACCGTCGGCCGGCGAAGTGCTGAACGCCTTGGCCGCACGCGTGTGCGCCAGCAGGTACGTCGGCGCAGGAGCTGTGCGCTCGGCGATGCGAAGTGCGATGACCCAGCCCTCACGCAAGTCCCGCTCCGACGGCGTCGTGCCGGGCCAAAGCGGCAACAGCAGTCGCGGATCGAGCTCGGCGGGCAGGCGGAGCGCTGCGACTGCCGGCTCGGTATCGAGCCGCTCGAGCAGTTCCGCGATCTCGAGCGCACCCGACTCCGGCGGTGCCGGGTGCGTCGCCGCCACCAGTTGCATGACCAAGCCATCGGATTGCAGCGCCAGGCACCACTCGAACGAGAACATGCGGTCCAGGGCCCGGACGGCCCGCGCCTGGATCTCGGCCGGCTCCAGCCCCAGCGCGCAGTCGAGGGCGAACTGCTCGAGGACCTGCGTACGCGCGAGTTGCTGGTCGCGCTCGAGACGCGAACGGTAAAGCCGCTGCTCGGTCTTGACGAGCAGTTTGACCTGCTCGTCGAGCGCGCGGTTCTCGCGGGCAAGTGCGTCCGGATCCGGCCGCTGTTCCAGGCTCACGACTCGACGCCCTCCGCACGATCGTAGAATGCGCACAGTGCCACCGTGTAGTTGTGATAGCGCGCGCGACCACCGACCGGCCCGATCTCACCATACGTGTGGAATCCCGCCCACGGCACTTCGCTCCCGAGCGCGGCCTGCAGCGGATGCACGATCTCCTCGGCGACGCACGAGCCGAACAGTGTCTTGCCACGGCCGGCACAGTCGAACTGCAGGACGAACGCCGGTCGGCGCCCGATGTGCAGACCTGCGATGCGCTCAGCGCACGTGCGTGCGCTGTGACGAATGAGGTCCGGATCGCGTCGTACCAGACGGATTCGCGTACCGGTGGCGACTCCGCCACCCGGTAGGAACAGCGCCCCGGTCGCGGAGTCGAGTCCGAGCGGAGTCCGGACGACGAATCGGCCGTAGTCGTCGGGAAGCGACTCGTCCAGCTCCTCGGCGAACGAGACGTGCAGCACGCCCTCTCCATCGAGCGTGTCGGGTTCGCCATCGAGGTATTCCCGCAGCACCGACCAGGCGGGCCGGCCGTCGATCGTGCGCAACCAACTCCCCGATCCCTCGGTCACGAGCCGGGGCAAGCCGATGCCGCTGCAGCCGTGGCTCAGCGAGACCTCGAAGGCCCCGGCACCCCGCATCAGCACCGCCGTGACCGCACCGCTGGCGACCTCGGTGCGGCAGTATTGCCAGGTCTGCTGGAGTTTCAGCGCGTCGCCGGCGGCCCCACCGATCACCGGCAACCCTCGGGGCAGTCCGTCCTGGGCGGCCGCGAGCATCGCCGAACAGTCACCGGTGAGCCCGTCCGGGAAAACGAACAGCGCGAGTGCATCAGCGAGGCCGCATTCGCTCGCCCACGCCGCGATGGAACGGCCGGCTTGCGCGGAGTTCGAGTCATAGCCCCGGACCAGCGCAGCATGGAAATGAACTTGCTCGGAGCGCACCGCGAGCACCACGACCGCGCGGTCGCCTTCATCGGAGCGTGCCCCGGCGATGATGCCCTCGGCCGAGCAGCCCGCAACCAATGCTCCGCCCGCAGCCTCGTGAACCCCCGCGAGCAACTCGGTCTGATCGTAGCCGCTGGTGCCGAACACCAGGCACAACCCCGGGGCCCCGCCCCCCGCTGCGGCGATCGCGGCACGAGTGGCCTCGGCACCGGCCACTCGTCCGGTGGAACGTTCGCTGCGCCCGACTCCCGCATGCGTGGCCATGCACTCACTCCACTGGCTGGGGACACGACGCCGAGCGGAGAGAACGTCAGCTTCCGGTCCTCTCGACAGGATCCGGCGGGGGTCCGGAAGGGCGCACGGACTCCGTGCGCTCGAATGGCCGATGCATGCTAGCACAGGGGAAGAGCCTTTCCGCACATCATCCAAAGGGCCCGGTGGGTCGATGAATGTGGTGGCGCGAACCACCCGAGGCGCACTGCGCTGCGCCCGCAGGACGCTCGGGCCCTGGCGGCCCGGCCGCTCGGTAGCACGCGGACGCATCCGTCTGCTACTTTGGCCGCGACTCCATCCAGTCCACCACGGAGAAGGGTCCCTACCATGAAGGTCAGCGATCGACAGTATTTCGCGCTCAAGCGGCTGCACTCGCTCACGGGCGTCGTCCCCATCGGGCTGTTCCTGCTCGAGCACCTGTTCACCAATGCGCGCGCACTGCAGGGCGCGGCCGCGTTCGACAAGGCCGCGGGCGAACTGGCGGGCCTGCCGTTCGTCGTGCTGATCGAAGCTGCCGGCATCTGGCTGCCGATCGTGTTCCACATGGTGCTCGGTGTGCTCATCGCCACGACGTCGCAGGCCAACGTCGGCAAGCACGGCTACGCGCGCAACTGGCAGTACACCCTGCAGCGCGTCACCGGTCTCGTGCTGGTGTTCTATATGATCTACCACACCTGGGCATTGCGCTTCGACCCGCGCTATCTGTCTTCGGCCAGCGCTTACGAGTACGTCCAGCACCACCTCCAGCAGCCCGCGGTGCTCGCGTTCTATGTCGTCGGCATCCTGGCCGCCTGCTATCACTTCGGGAACGGCCTGTTCGGCTTCGCCATCCACTGGGGCATCGCCACCAGCCGGAGCGCGCAGCGCATGGTGGGCCGCATCGCACTCGCCGTGTTCCTGGCGCTGTCCGTGGTCGGCATCGCCTCGCTGTTCGGGTTCCTCGGATACCGCGCGGACTTCCTGCAGAAGCCGCACGCCACCGAGCACGCCGCCGTCGTCCTGGAAGGAACTTCGCGCTGATGGCCGCCCCTCGCGTCGCTGTCGTCGGCGGTGGTCTCGCCGGGCTCATGACCACCATCAAGCTGGCCGAAGCCGGCGTGCCCGTGGACCTGTTCTCGATCGTGCCGGTCAAGCGTTCGCACTCGGTGTGTGCCCAGGGCGGCATCAACGGGGCGGTGAACGTGAAGGGCGAGAACGACTCGCCCGAGATCCATTTCACCGACTCCTGCCGCGGCGGCGACTTCCTCGCCCACCAGCCGCCGGTGAAGGGCATGTGCTACGCCGCGCCCGGCATCATCTACCTGTTCGACCGCATGGGCGTGACGTTCAACCGCACTCCGGAAGGGCTGCTCGACTTCCGGCGCTTCGGAGGCACGCTGCACCATCGCACGGCATTCGCGGGCGCGACGACGGGCCAGCAGTTGCTGTACGCGCTCGACGAGCAGGTCCGCCGCCACGAAGCCGCCGGCCTCGTCACCAAGTACGAAGGCTGGGAGTTCGTCGGCACGGTGCGCGATGCGGCGGGCCGCTGCGTCGGACTCACCGCACTCGACCTGCGCGGCATGAAGCCCAAGGTGTTCGCCGCCGCGGCGGTGGTCATGGCGACCGGCGGGCCCGGGCTCATGTTCGGGCGCAGCACGAACTCGATCATCAACTCCGGCTCCGCGGCAGCCGCGGCCTACATGGACGGCGCCGAATACGGCAATGGCGAGTTCATCCAGATCCACCCGACCGCGATTCCCGGCATGGACAAGCTGCGCTTGATGAGCGAGTCGGCGCGTGGCGAGGGTGGCCGGGTGTGGGTGCCCAAGAAGAAGGGTGACGACCGGCCAGCGAAGGCCATCCCCGAGACCGAACGCTGGTACTTCTTGGAAGAGCGCTACCCCAAGTACAAGAACCTCGTGCCGCGCGATGTCGCCAGTCGCGAGATCCACAACGTGTGCGTGGACATGGGCCTGGGTGTGGGCGGTGGCATGGGTGTGTACCTGGACCTCACACACATCCCGCGTGAGACCCTCATGAAGAAGCTCGAGGGCATCCTGGAGATCTACCAGAAGTTCACCGGCGACGACCCGTGCGAAGAGCCGATGAAGATCTATCCCGCGGTGCACTACTCGATGGGCGGCCTGTGGGTCGACTACGAACGCACCAGCGAGGGCTACCTCAACTTGTCGAGTCCCAAGAACCAGGCCACCAACGTTCCCGGCCTGTACGCGGTCGGCGAGTGCGACTACCAGTACCACGGTGCCAACCGGCTGGGTGCGAACTCGCTGCTGTCGTGCGTGTACGCCGGGCAGGTGGCGGGTCCCGCGGTGCTCGCCTACCTGGGCGGGCTCAAGGGCGCGGACGAGGTGCCTGCGAGTGTGCTGTCGGGTGCGGAGCAGAAGTGGGTCACGCGCTACGCCGAGCTGTCCAAGCGCGAGGGTCCCGAGAATCCGTACCAGCTCGCCGACGAACTCGGCCGCACGATGCTCGAGAACGTCACCATCGTGCGCCACAACGCCAAGCTCCGCGAGACGGACGCGAAAATCCAAGAGCTCCAGGAGCGCTGGCACAAGTCCAGCGTGCTGGACCACGGCCAGTGGGCGAACGCGCCGCTTTCGTTCTTGAACCAGCTCTGGAACATGCTGCATCTGGCCCGAGTGGTCACGCTCGGCGCCCTGGCCCGTGACGAGAGTCGCGGGGCGCACTACAAGCCGGATTTCCCGAAGCGCGACGACGAGAACTGGCTGAAGACCACGGTTGCTTCATTCGCCCCCGAAGGCCCGCGTTTCCGCTACGACCCGGTAGACGTCTCGCTCTACTCACCGGTCGAGCGCAAGTACGACTAGGAGGCGCTCGATCATGGCCCGTCAGACCATCGAACTGAAGATCAAACGGCAGGACTCGCCCACTGTGTCGCCGCGCTGGGAGGAGTTCTCGCTGCCGTGGCAGCCGAACATGAACGTGATCTCGTGCTTGATGGAGATCCGTAAGCACCCGGTCACCAAGCAGGGCCAGAAGACCACGCCCGTGCTGTGGGAGTCGTCCTGCCTGGAAGAGGTCTGCGGCTCGTGCACCATGCTGGTGAACGGCAAACCGCGGCAGTCGTGCAGCGCGCTCATCGACCCGCTCGGCGACGGGGTCGTCACGCTGGAGCCGCTGACCAAGTTCCCGGTCATCCGCGACCTGCAGGTGGATCGCTCCCCCATGTTCGACGCCCTGAAGCGCGTCAAGGCGTGGATCCCCATCGACGGTTCGTACGACCTGGGGCAGGGCCCGCGTCAGTCCGAGGCCCAGCAGGAGATCAGCTACGCATTCTCACGCTGCATGACGTGCGGCTGCTGCATGGAGGTCTGCCCGCAGTACAACGACGCCTCCGAATTCATCGGGCCGGCGCCACTGGCTCAGGTGCGATTGTTCAATGCGCACCCCACCGGCCGCCTGAACGCGCACGAGCGGCTCGAGGAGATCATGGGTCGCGGCGGTCTCGTCGACTGTGGCAATGCCCAGGCCTGCGTCGAGGTGTGCCCCAAGGAGATCCCGCTGACCGAGGCATTCGGGGATCTGGGACGGCAGACCACGATCCTGTGGCTCCAGCAGCTGTTCGGAAAGTGACGTCTTGGTGAGCCGGCGTCCTGGGAGCGATCGCGTCTCCGGTTCGGGCGGCGTGGCGCGCGGCTTCCTCGATGAGCTCAGCCGCTGGCTCGACACCGACCGCGCGACCGACGCGCCCGCACTGCGTGCGGCACTGTTGCTGTGGCTGCGTGAAGCCCAGACCGCGCAGCCGAGCATGGCACTCGTGCACCAGTTCGCGGCCCGGGCGTTGTCGGTGGCCGACACCAGTGTGGCGCGCGGGGACAGTCCGACGGCGCTGCGCGGCCACCTGCACGAGAGCTGTGCCGCCGAGAGGCGCGACCTCGATCAGGCCGTGCGCGATGCCGCCAAGGTCGCCGCCCAACTGCTCACCACCCGCCAGCCGTGGATCGCGACACTGTCCGCGAGCGAAGGCGTGCTGGCGGCGATCCGGGAGCTGACGACCGACGGCCGCAAACCACGCGTCATCATCGGCGAGAGCCGGCCGCGGCTCGAGGGGCGCGACACCGCGCGCGCGCTCGCCGACGCCGGCATCGAGGCGTGGCTGGTCGCCGATGCGGCGCTGCCGCTGCTGTTGTCGCAAGCCAGCGCGTTGTGGATCGGCGCGGACGCCGTGACCGAGGCCGGCGTGCTCAACAAGATCGGCTCCTACACCGCTGCGCTCGCCGCGCGCGAACACGGCGTGCCGGCGTGGGCGATCGCCACGCGGCGCAAGATCCTGCCCAGCGCCACCGCCGCGCTCGGCATCCACGAGATGCCGCCGGCCGAGATCTGGGAAAGCGCCCCCGAAGGGGTGCGGCCGCGCAACTTCTACTTCGAGATGGTGCCGATGTCGCTGCTGCGCGGTGTCGTGGTGGAAGACAGCGTGCTCGGCGTGACCGAGTGTGGCGTTGCCGCGCGTGACCGTGAGCTGCCTGCGGAACTGGCGGCGGCCACGGAGCGATGAGCAGCGCGCACCGCATCGGTCCGATGACCGCGGCGGACGCCGGCGCCGTGCTCGCGATCTACGCCGAGGGCATCGCCTCGGGTCACGCCACATTCCAGACCGAGGTGCCCACATGGACCGAGTGGGATGCCGGACACCTGGCCACGCCACGATTGGTGGCACGCGATGCGGAATCGGGCCGCGTCCTCGGCTGGTGCGCGCTGTCGCCGATCTCCAGACGCGAGGTCTACGCCGGGGTCGTCGAGGAGAGCGTGTACGTGGCGGCGGCCGAGCGCGGCCGCGGCATCGGGCGCGCATTGCTCGAGCGCATGGTGCTCGAGTCCGAGGCCGCCGGCATCTGGACGATGCAGACGGGCATCTTCCCGGAGAACACCGCCAGTCTGGCTGTGCACGAGGCATTGGGCTTCCGCGTGCTCGGCGTGCGTGAACGCCTCGGCCGGCATGCGGCCCAGAACGGCCGCTGGCGCGACGTCGTCTTCCTGGAGCGGCGCAGCCGCGTCGCGGGCAGCGAGTAGCGCGCGACCGCAGTCTGGCGGCGCACCAAGTCTCGCGCTTGCCCACCCGGTCGGCCTTGGGGCCAGGCACCCCACCGCGGCTCGGCCGTAGATAGCGCCCCCCATACCGGCAGCCCGACGCACTGTTTTCTGCGAGTGACCTCGTCCCACTCGGGGTGATAACGTCGAGCCAGCCCGTTCGATGCGGAGCCCGGAGAACCCATCATGCGCCGTCTCATGCTGTTCGCGACCCTTTTCGCCCTGCTCGCCGGCGCATCCCCGGCTCAGGCCGGACTCCATGCGGGAGACCTCGCCCCCGATTTCCGTGGCACCGACCTGAATGGCGTGTCACACAAGCTGAGTGATTATCGTGGGAAGGTGGTCATGCTGTTCGTCCTCGGGGACATATGACCCGAGTGCATCGCGGACGGTCCGTCCGTGGAGCTCAATATCTGGTCGCTGTACCAGTCGAGTCATCCGAACCAGTTCGTGCTGCTGGGTCCCGACGTCATGGCCTCGGGCGCGAATGGCGTCCGGCTCCAGCAGTTCCGCATCAACGCGGGCAGCTTGACGTTCCCGTTGCTGCGCGATTGCGCTGACGGCAGTGCGCTGTCGGACACGAACCTGATCAGGCCGTACAACGAACGGGACAACTACGTGGTCATCGATGCCAATGGCATCATCCGGTATCACGCCGACGACTTCTGGGACTACGGCAACCGACTGCACCTGGCTGAACTCCACGCTGCGATCAGCGGTGCACTGAACGACATCGTGTCCGTGCCGACGACGACGTCCGGAGCGCTGTTGCTGAGCGCGTCACCGAACCCGTCCTCGGGCCGCTTCGTGTTCGCGCTGTCGCACCACAGCGCTCCGGCGCGATTCCGCGTCCTCGACCTCTCGGGGCGGCTGGTCGCGGCATTCGAAGGCCCCGCGCCAGGTGCAGGCCCGGGCCAGGTCATCTGGGAGGCACGCGCCCTCGACGGCCGGGCATTGCCGGCCGGCCTCTACCTTGTGCAGGTCGAGTCCGGGCTCGAACGGCTGACTCGCCGGATCGTGCTGACGCGATGAGCCACCTCGAGCTTCGGCGCAGCCCGCACCCGGCGCGATTCGCGTGACCCACCGCCCGCGATCGTTCGCGGTCCTGCTCATGTGCTTGCTGGGCACGCTCACGCTCGCGCCACGTTGCGTGGCCGGTACGGCCGCGCCGTTCCGGTTGCGCGACTTGACCGGAGCCACGCTCGAACTCGAGACGCTCCGCCACCGCGGCCCGGTCTTGCTCGAGTTCTGGGCCACGTGGTGTGGCCCGTGCCGGGGCGCATTCCCGGAACTCGAGGAACTGCGGAAGGCACACGCCGAGTGTGGACTCACGGTCATCGGCATCTCGGTGGATGGTCCGCGCAACGTTGCCAAAGTGCGGCCGTATGTGGCGCGCGAGGGGCTCCGGTTCCCCATCGCCCTCGACCTGGATGGCCGCATGCAGCAGCTCTATCAGGTCACCCAACTGCCGACCGCCGTGCTCATCGATACCAACGGTGTGGTCGTCGCGTCTCGCGTCGGCTTCCGAGCCGGAGAGACGGCGCTGCGCGACCATGTGCGCGCGCTGTGCGGTGCCACGGCTGCACCCGACAGCGCGGAGACCCGGCCCTGATGCGCCTGACGCCGGCCGGGACCCTGTCCCGCCCAGAGTGCATGGCGCTCGTGCTCGCGTGCCTTGTGCTCATGCCCCCCGCCGCCCGCGCGCAGCTCTCGGGGTCCAGCCTGCTGTTCGCCCAGGCCGGCAACTGGCCCGAGACATTCAGCGACCGCGGCTCGCCGAATCGCGAGAGCAGTTATGCGCTCCTCAACCTGCAATACCTCTCGGGCGACGCGGTGGTGGGACTGCGCTTCGAGACCGACCGCAACAGTGACCAGTTGAACGAATACCAGGGATTCAGCCAGCGCTACGTGGACTGGAATCACGCCGGACTCCGGGCGCGCGCAGGCAACTTCTACACCATCCTCGGCCGCGGGCTCGTGCACCGCTCGTTCGAACTCACCGGTGTCGTGCTCGAGAACACGTCGTTCCGTTCACGCTGGACACCTTCGCGCGATGTCGATGGGCTGTTGCTCGAGTACGCACGCGGCCCGCTCCACACCAAGCTGCTCACCGGCTCACCGAGCGACGGCACCGCGTCGCTGGCTCAAGAACAACTGCTCGGCCGTCCGCAGCATCGCGGGCACCTGAGCGGCGGCGAGCTGTCGTTCGACCTGCCGCGCGGGGCACGTCTGGGGACCACCTACCTGCGGACCGGCGGCGGCGTCGACCCGCTCACCCAGCTGCCGCGCCAACAGGAGACCAGCTCGGGCTTCGTGGAGTTCGACCCGTTCCAACTCGCGGGCTCGGTGCGCGCCTCCTTGCCGGTGTATCTCGAATATGCGCAGCAGGACCGCACGTTCGGTGAATGGTGGGCGTTCGATCGCCGGGACCATGTGCCGCACGCGATGTATGCCAGCACCTCGCTGGCGTGGGGGCCATTCGGCATGGCCGCAGAGTGGAAGGACTACGCCCGGTTCGCGCTCGGCACCAACGACCTGCCGTCGCTCGTGCGTGAGCACAGCGCGTTGCTCCTGAATCGCAGCACGCACGTACTGCTCGCCCAGCGCGAGCAGGGCTACCAGTTCGAGCTGTCGTGGAGCCCCCGACCGGGCGCATCGCTCATCGGCAACCTGTCACGCGCGGACGGCGCGCGCGGGGACCAGTTCGTCGAGCGCTATCTCGAGGCCCGGCTGACGGACGACGCCGGCTCGCGCTGGGAAGGTACCGTGTTCTTCGACCGCGCGGCGGACAGCGCACTGTCGGTCATCCAGCGCGACACGTATGGCGTGAGTGGTCGCGTCCGCTGGCACGAGTCCTGGACCGTCGCCGCGGAAACCGAACGGCAGACGGCGGCACGCGTGGGGTTCGACTTCGACACGTTCAGCATCTTGCGGCAGCGCTTCGAGAACGTGCACGCCTCGCTGGCCGTGACGCGCGCGGACCGCGGCAGTGTGGCGGTGTCCTGGGAACGCACCACGGACCCGCTCGATCCTTCCTGGGACTTCGGCCGCAAGCGGGCGCTGCACTTCATGGGCTGGACCGCGAGCGCTCGAATCGCGGAACGGCACGACGTCGTGCTGTTCGCAGGCCAGCGCCGCGGCGGCCTCGCCTGCACGGCTGGCAGCTGTTACGAAGTGCAGCCGTTCAAGGGTGCCGAACTGCGGCTGGTGAGCCGGTTCTAGCGGATCCCCCGCGGTCAGAACGGCGCGACGGCCTGCTTCTCCCCGAACAGCACCACGCCCAGCACACTCCCATGCTCGCTGAACGCCGTGTGCACGCGGTGGCAGCCCGCCTGCTGGAACTCCCGCAGCACGGCGTTCAAGTCGTAGACGTTCATCTGCATGAGCGGCGCGTTCCAGGGCCGGCGCGCCAGCAGGTTCACCAGGCTGTTCACGAGCGGGAGGCGTGGACGCGCCCAGCGCATGGTGGCCATGAGCGCGGTCTCGCCCGGCTTGGCGAACGGCACGTGGATCACAGCGAGTCCGCCCGGGGCGAGCAGTGCGAGCATCTCGGCGATGCGCCGCATGCCGCGCGCGGCCGGGATATGCTGGAGCACGATGAAGCTGTGCACGAAGTCGAAGGGCCCGGTCAGCCCGGTCAGGCCGCCCTCGAACTCGAGCCATTCGATATGCTCGAGCCCCGCCGCACGGGCAGCCCGCGCGCCTTCGACCAGCATCCCGGGTGCCACGTCCACCCCCACGGCCCGCTGCGCACCGCGGGCCAGCGGCAGCAGCACCCGGCCGACTCCGCAGCCGTAGTCCAGAACGCGCGCGCGCGGCATTTCGCGGCCGAAGTGGGCGCGCACGACCTGCTCAAGCCGGACGACATGCGCTTCACCCGTCGCCCAGAACTCGGCGAGGCGCTCTTGGTCCAGGCACTCGCGGTGGAAGCGCGGATCCGTGAGCACACCGAAGTATGGATCTTCGGCGCCGAACACTTTCCAATCATGGCTGCCGTCACCGGACATGTCCGCCTCAGGGTTTCACGATGGATGTGCCGTGCCGCGTGGTCATCCCAACTGCAGACCGTGATCACCACTGCTGCGTGGTTGCGCGCACGGTGGCATTGCCGCCGAGGCAGGTCAAGTGTAAGCGAGAAGTTCCCCGCGCCTGCCAGGATCGTCGAGTGGGCGGAACGCTCGCGCCGGACTGTCGCGCCCGCCTGCCCGAGACTTCAGGCCAGCTCGTACTCGAACTCGTACAGGTGCTTGCCGCCATCGACGATGATGCGCATGAACCCCCGCAATCCCTGCAGCCCGTCGGTGCCGCTGTCGGGCACGACCGTCACCGACAACGTGGCCACACCGCGGTCCATCGTGCCGGAGTGCTGGAGCGCGAACGTACCCGAGCGGCCCGCGAGAGTACCGGTCACGAACTCGATGGCCACGTAGCCGGCGGAGCCCTGAATGCCGGTCAGCGCGCTCAGCATCTCGCCCTTGGCTGTGGCGGCGAGTCCGCCGTCGTGCCCGGGCAGGAACTGTTTGTCGATGGACAGTCGGCCGAAAGCGATGCCTTCGCGCGCGGCTTCCGTGGGCAAGGCCTGCAGCTTCACTTCGAATGGACCGTGTGCGAGAGGCATGACGACTCCTGAAGAAACGTGATATGGGCGGGAGACGGCTCAGCCGCCGAAGCGCTCACGGTAATCGTTCATGGCGGCGCGCACCACGGCGACGGCGTGGCGGCGCCCGTACACCTGATGCACGAGCGCAGGCGACTTCATCCGCGGCCGTGACTTGTAGGCGAGGAAGTAGTGCTCGAGCCGCTCCACCATGGCCGACGGCAGGTCCTCGATGCGACGCACACTGCCGAACACATCGTCGTTCGCCAGCACGGCGATGATCTTGTCGTCCGCCTCGCCGTGGTCGACCATCTGCAACCCGCCGACGACGCGCGACCGGATGAGGATCTCCGCCCGGCTGATGGGACGCTCGGACAGGACACAGATGTCGAGCGGATCGCCGTCGCCGTGCGTCCCGCGCGCCACCAGCTCGCCGACATGCGGGCCACAGTACGTGCGCGGGATGAAGCCATACAGCGCGGGCACATTGGACGACAGCCGCTGCGGCCGGTCGACACGCACGTAACCAGAAGCTTTGTCGACTTCGTACTTCATGAGGTCGAAGGGCGTCATCTCGATGAACGCATCGACGATCTCGGGCGCTTCGGCGCCCGGATCGAGACCATGCCACGGATGCGGGCGAAAGTGGCTCGGGAGTTCGACTTGCTTCGTGGCTTTCGCTGCGGCTCGCGACTTCATGTCGGGCTCCTGCGCTCTGGGCGCGGCTGCGATCCTGTTCCGCCGGCTGGCACCTCGACGCAGGCTACTCGTCGCACGGCCACGGGTCCATCATGGCTCACATCGTGGCTCACATCGTGGCTCACATCGTGGTGCCGAACCGCTTCCCGACGAGACTCGTGCACAGCATGGCGACCGCACCCCAGAACACCACGCGCAGCGCGCCGCGCAATACGGGTGCACCGCCCAACCGGGCGGCGGTGGCCCCGACGACGCCGGCGCGCAACCAGCCGATGTGCTCGGTGCGGTGGCGTTCGCTGTGCACCATGGCATTCCCCCTCGCGTGCATACTGGAAGGCACGCGCGAACACCGTAGTGCTTCAGCGCCGGGCTGTCAGGTGGTCGAAGTGACCACGGTCAATGGCGCGGGCCCGGGAACGCGGTCAGGAATGCTTTGGCGAAGTCCGAACGCTCGATCGCGGCTTCATCGAGCCGGGCCGGCCACTTCAGGGCCTCTGAGTTGGCGAGCAGGATGAGCGTCAGCCCTTCGGCGGGCACCTTCAAGTAGAGCGCCGAATAGCATCCATCCCAGAGCCCGGTGTGCCACACCAGACGTCGCCCGCTGCGGTCGGCGATGAACCAACCGAGGCCGTACGGCAAGGCTGTTCCGCTTGCGGTGCGGTAGGGCATCCACATCTGCTGGCGCGATGCCGCCGAGATCAACCGCCCGCTCATCAGCGCGCGATCCAGACGCGCCAGATCCATGGCCGAGGCGATCACTCCCCCGGCCGCACCATCGCCCTGTGGCGGTGGCGGGTCCGAGCGCACGACCGCACCGGTGGTATCGACGTGATAGGGCAGCGCCAGAACTTCGGCGAGCGCGGCTGGGAGCGGGCGCTTGCGGAACACGCGCGCGGAGTGCGCCATCCCGGCCGGCCTCAGCACCAGCGAGTCGACCAGGTCCGAGAACCCGACGCCGGCGGCCTCGGCGATCGCCCGCGACATCCACGAGTAGGCTGGCGGGTTGTAGAAGAAACGCGTCCCGGGTTTCCCGTTGGCGGCCATCGACAGCACATGGCGCATGCTCAGCGTGCTGTCGTCACACGCGAAGTCGGCGAAGAACGTGCCACCCTCGCCGCGAGCGGACTCGCAGAACTCGATGAAGTCCACCGTCGGCCGCAAGGGCGCGTCGAGATCCAGTCGCCCGGACTCCACCAGCCGGAGTGCGACCATCGCCGAGATCGGCTTGCTCACCGAAGCGATGTTGCTCGGCGTCTCGACCGTCATGGGGACCCCGCGCTCCAAGTCGGCGAAGCCGTAGCCTCGTGCCAGCAGTACGGTGGTGTCCCGCAGCACGACCGCGGCCAGTCCCGGTATTCGCGCAGCACGGCTCAGCGTCTCGAATCGCGCCTCCAGAACGCGCGCCGCGTGCGCATCGGTACTGGCACGATCGGCCGCGAGGGCGGGACCGGCGAACGCGCCCCACAATGCCAGCGCGACAGTCCACGATTCGCGACTGGGGACCCAGCGAGAGACTGGCCGGCCGCTTCGCACAGAGGCACTCCCTTCAAGGTTCACGAGTGGCCCCCGACGCGATCCAGTGAGCGGTCGGGACGTTGAGATGGGCCACATACGCAGGAACACACCGGCGTGTTGCCAGCGGTTGGCCCTCACTCCCGGTCCGCGGCCTCAGGGGGATGGACGACCACGAACTCCTCGCACACGATGGGCATTCGCGGACTGGGATCCCGACCGATGCTCGCGCACTCGCGGCTGAAGTAAGCCCAGTGCACTTCGCGCCAGTACTGCAACGAACCGTCGCCTTCGCCTTCGCGCGCGGCGAACCCGGCCGGCACGTCCTCGAACGCGACCACGCGCGAAGCCGTCACTTCGATGATCGCGAGCGGGGTGCCGGCGAAGTCGGTCATGAGGCTCAGGCTGCCTGGTACCGGAGGCTGTGAGCCTTCTGCCTCGTGCATCCATAGCAGCGCCGCCGTGGCGCGCTTGGTGCCCGTGAGGACGAGCTGAGCGAGCGAGTCAGCGACTGGCTGCGAATCGGCGAAGAAGAACACCTCGCTGAAGCGCGCCGAGACGTCATCGTCCTGGGTGGCCTGGAACGCATCCCAGTAACTCTGGATGTTGGCGGGCAACTGCATCCGGGACGCTCCTCCTTGGTTCAGCGCACGTACAGCCGTTCGGTCTCGCTCAGTTCGTGGGCTGAGGCCTCGTCACTCGTGGCGGCTCGGAACCCGAGCCGCGCGAGCAACCGGATGGAGCGTGCGTTCGCAGTTTCGACCTGCGCCAGCAGGTGCCCGACCTCGCACGCACTCGCAAGAAACTCGAGCATCGCGGCCACCGCAGCCGTGCCGTGCCCGCGGCCGCCATGCTCTCGTGCGATCACATAGGCCACCCATGCGGTTCGCGGCCCGGCACTCGGGCCGGCCGGGGGCGCGTCACCCGCGGGGTCCCGGACGGTGGCCTGCACGAAACCGATCGCACGACCGTCCGCCAGCCGCACCACCCAGTTGAGCCAGTGCTCGTTCCCGTCCGGCGAGAGCCGGGACTCGAGCCGCGCGTAGCGTTCGCGCAACGCCTCGAGCAACGCTGGAGGGGCGCCGTCCATGTACTCGTGAAGCGCCGGGTCGGACAACACGGCGAACATCTCCTCGGCGTGTGCAGCGGTGAGCGGCTCGAGCCGCAGGCCGCCCGCGCGTAGCACGCGCTCAACGAGCACTCGCCCCCACTCCGTCCGCCTTGAGGAATCGCCCGGTGTGCGAGCTCGCGCACCCCGCGATCACGTCCGGCGGCCCTTCGGCCACGAGCGTGCCGCCGCCAGCGCCGCCCGCGGGACCCAGATCGACCACCCAGTCGCTGCAGCGGATGACGTCGGTGTTGTGCTCCACGAGGACGACCGTATCGCCGCGAGCGGTCAGGTCGCCGAGCACTTCGACCAGACGTTGCACGTCGGCCCAGTGCAGGCCCACGGTGGGCTCGTCGAGCACGTACAACGTCGGCCCGGCGGAGCGCTCGGCCAACTCGCGCGCGATCTTCAGGCGCTGCGCCTCGCCGCCGGAAAGCTGCGTCGCGGCCTGGCCCAGCCGTAGATAGCCCAAGCCCACCTGGCGAAGCACGTGCAACGGCCGGGTGAACTTCGGCTCCTTGCCGAAGTGATCGAACGCGGCATCGACGGTCATGTCGAGCGCTTCCTTGATGTTCACGCCGCGGACGCGGACGTCGAGCACCTCGGGCTTGTAGCGCGACCCGGCGCAGATCTCGCACGGCACCAGCAGGTCGGCCAGGAAGTACATCTCGACCTGGACCCAGCCGGCGCCCTCGCAGTGATCGCACCGACCGCCTGCGGTGTTGAACGAGAACGCTCCGTCCTTCAAGCCCCGCGCCATGGCCGCCGGCTGGCGTGCGAACACCTCGCGCAGCGCGGCGAACGCGCCCATGTAGGTGACCGGGCAGCTGCGCGGCGTGCGCCCGATCGGCGACTGGTCGACCAGGGCGACGCGCTTCACGTGGTCGAGCCCGGTGATGCTGGTGTGCTCGCCGACCGGTTCGTCCTCGCGACCCTCGAACTTCTTGAGTGCGGCACGATAAAGCACGTCCTCGACGAGACTGCTCTTGCCCGAGCCCGAGACCCCGGTCACCGATGTCAGCCGGCCGATCGGGAAGCGCGCGGACACGTTCTTCAGGTTGTGCTGCCTGGCGCCCGTCACGGTGATGAACGTCTCGGGCTTCGTGGTCCTGATCTTGCGCGTGATGCGCTCGGCCCCGATCAGGTAGGCACCCGTCAGCGAGTCCTCGGCGATGCGGATCCCCGCGGCCCTGCCGGCATAGAGCAGCTGCCCGCCGAGTTCGCCGGCGCCGGGCCCCAGATCCACCAGGTACTCCGCGGACTGGATCACCAGCGGGTCGTGCTCCACCACCACGACCGTGTTCGAGCGCGCCGTGAGTTCGTGCAGGATCTCGATCAGCCGCTCCGTGTCGCGCGGGTGCAGGCCGGCCGTGGGCTCATCGAGCACATATAAGGTGTCGGCCAGATTGGCACCCAGCGCGTTGGCCAGTTCGATGCGCTGGGCCTCGCCGCCCGAGAGCGTGCGCGTCAGCCGGTCGAGCGTCAGGTAGCCCAGGTCGACGCGCAACAGGAAGCGCAGCCGCGACTGCAACTCGCCCATCGCCACGCCGGCGATGACCTTCTGCGACTCACCGAACTCGAGCTCGGCCGCGAAGCGAGCCGTCTCTGCCACCGGCAGCGCGCACACCTCGGCGATGGTCTTGCCGCCCAGCTTCACGCCCAGTGCTTCGGGGCGCAGGCGTTTGCCACCACAGCCCGAACACGCCCGCGGCACCTGGTAACGCTTGACGATGAAACGATTGCCCGCCTTGTACGACTTCTGTTGCAGGCGCTCCAGGAAGGGAACCGCACCGCGGAAGTCCTTGCTCCCCTCCATGAGCAGCTTGCGATGCTCCGGCTTGAGCGTGTCCCACGGTTCGTCCAGGTCGAAGCCCTGCTCGGTCGCCAGCTTCTGCACCCGCGGGAACGCCACCGAACGCCACGACCCGGCCCAGGGCGCGATCGCACCCTCGCGCAGGCTCTTCGTCCCGTCGGGCACGATCAGTTCGGGGGCGAATGTCAGCACGTCGCCGAAGCCCTTGCACACTGGACAACCGCCCAGCGGGCTGTTGAACGAGAACAAAGCGGGTTCGGGACGCATCGCGAGCGTGCCGCAACTCGAGCACGCCCAGTTCTCGTTGCGCGCCTCGGGGGCGCGGTCACCCACGACCAGCATGAGCGCGCGCTCCCCGCGCCGGAACGCCTGCTCGCAGGCCTCGACCAACCGCTCGCGTTCGTCCGGGCTCCAACGGAAGCGGTCGATGACGATGTGGATCTGTTTGACGGTCTTCTTCAGCTTCGGCAAAGGATCGAGCGGCACGACCTCGCCCTCCAGCCACACGCGCGTGTAGCCCGCGCGCATCAGGTGGCCGGCCTGCTCGCCCCAAGGCAGCTTCGGGCTCACGGCGACCGGCGCGAGCACGAGCACGATGTCGTCGACGGCCCAACTGGCGGCCTCGCGCGCGATCGACTGAGCGGAGTCGGCGGCCACGGGCTTGCCGCAGTTCGTGCAGTGCACGGTCCCGAGCCGGGCGAACATCAGCCGCAGGTAGTCGTGGATCTCGGTCGCGGTACCCACCGTGGAGCGGGCGCTGCGGGCCGGGGCGCTCTGCTGGATGCTCACCGCCGGCGTGAGCCCGGTGATCGAATCGACGTCCGGGCGCGGCAGCCGATCGAGGAACTGCTTGGCGTACGTGCTCACCGACTCGACGTATCGGCGCTGGCCCTCGGCGTAGAGGGTGTCGAACGCCAACGACGACTTGCCCGAGCCGGACACCCCGGTGACCACGGTCAGCGCCCCGCGGGGCAGGTCGAGGTCGATGCCGCGCAGGTTATGCTGCCGGGCACCTCGGATACGGATGAACGCGATGGGTTCTGGGGCGGGCGGGGTCAAGGGCGCTTGTCGGGTTCGGACCCGCCGGGAGTGGCGGCCCGCAGGGCTCGCACACTAGCACGACAGGTTGAGGCGGGCGGTCCAGCCATCCTTGGATGGACCGCACCGCGCGAATCGGGGATGACGGCTCATCCTGGCTCAGAGACCCCGACTCGAACCTGCGGAAGACGGACACTCGCGCGGCAAGTGGAATGCGAAGCTTGGGATGCCCGCGGCACTTGCCGGAACACCGCGAACCGCTCGACACGACGGTGGATCGAACTCGCTCGGGGCGCGCTGCGCCGCGACTCCCGGGCCAACCGTTCGAGTTCGGGAACAGGAGAACAAAAGAGTGAGGGGCGGCCGGCGTGAGCCGACTCGCCCCTCAGGACGTGCCAGGTCCATAATACCGGTTACTACTTCTTCTTCTTCGCGGCCTTCTTCTTCGTGCCCTTCTTCTTCGCAGCCTTCTTCTTGGCAGCCATTAGGACTCACCTCCCCCGGTCAGGACGTGCAGCTTCCTGAAGATTTGTTCAAGATGTTGGGAACCATGATTGGAATCCGAAGTGCGACGCCCACAGTCGTCGCGTCGCTCGTTTCTTGACTAGTGCAGCTTGTGTGCCAATCGCAGTTCGCTTGCGTGTCTGCAAGACTCATGTGCAAGTGAAGACGTCACTTGAGCCTCGAAAATAGTTGCGGTAGTCGTTTTCGGGTGGCGCGAACGCGCTGTGGAGAACCGAGCTAACTGTCAACTATCTAGCGGGTTAGCGATTCGCGCACGGGTAAGTGCTTGCGATTGCATGCGATGAACGTGACTGTCCAGATCGTTGTACGTGTCACTTTTCCTGACAGTCACTCTGTCGAAGTGCGCATCTCAGCGCGCGCGAACATGCCGCACTCACTCATGCGCGAAGAATTCTTCGTGTGAGATGCGATCACACTGCGCTCGCGTGTCATCACGACGCGATGCGTGCACCGAACAACATCTCGCGGGGTGCGCGAGGAGTTCAGGCGCGTTCGATGCTGCGTTCCTGCGCGTCCTCGATGCGCAACCGGCGCAGCTTCTCGATCAACCCTTGGCGCGAGATGCCGAGGATGCGGGCCGCGCGGCTCTTGTTGCCGGCGGTCAGGCGCAGCACCTCGTTGACGTGCTCCATCTCGATCTGCGCCAGCGTCGGCAGGCTGAGGACGTCACGCACGGCATCGCTCGCGACGCCGCCGCCGGGCGTGCGCCGCAACATCTCGGGCGGCAGGTGTTCGGCCTCGAGTCGCTCTCCCTCCTCGAGCAGCACCACGCGCTCGATGAGGTTGCGCAGTTCGCGAACGTTGCCGGGCCACGGGTAAGCCTCGAGCGGCGCCAGGATGTCCGGTGCCAGCTCGGTGAAGCCCTTCTGGAACTTCCGGGAGAACTCCTTCATGAAGTGGCCGGACAGCATGGCCACGTCCCCTTCGCGGTCGCGCAATGGCGGCAGCATGATGCTGACGACCTTCAACCGGAAGTAGAGGTCGCCGCGAAACCGTCCGACCCGGACTTCCTCGTCGAGGTTCTTGTTCGTTGCCGCCACGATGCGGATGTCGACCGAGATGTCCTGCGCCCCCCCGACTCGTTTGAAGTTGCGATTGTCGATGAATCGCAACAACTTGGCTTGGGTCGGCAGCGGTGTATCGGCGACTTCGTCCAGGAACAGCGTGCCGCCATCGCAAAGCTCGACCAGACCCTTCTTGGTGTCGGTGGCGTCGGTGTAGGCGCCCTTCTCGTGACCGAACAGCTCGTTCTCGAGCAGTGCCTCCTGGAACGACGAGCAGTTGACCTCCATCAGCGGGGCCTGGGCGCGGTCGCTGCGGTAATGAATGGCCCGGGCGACCAGTTCCTTACCGGTACCGCTCTCCCCCGTGATCAACACGCTCGTGGCTTTGCTGCGCACGACCTTCTCGATCAGGTCGCGCACGCGCTGCATGGGCATCGACTGACCGATGATCTCCTCGCCCGAGTAGTGCTGCCAGGCGCGCCGACGGTACAAGTCGAGCTCGGAGGCCTGGCGGAATGTCTTGCCGGCCGACTCGACCGCAAGGACGATGTCCTCCATCTCGTAGGGCTTGCGCACGAAGTCGCAGGCCCCGAGCTTCATGGCGTCGACCGCGGCCTGCACATCGCCGTAGGCGGTGATGATGATGACCTGGAGGAGCGGGTCCAGCTCGCGGGCCTTGCGCAGGACCGACAATCCGTCCGTGTCGGGCAGGCGCATGTCGAGGATCATCACCTGGGGACGCAGGGCGCCGACTTTCTCGAGCCCTTCCGCGCCGGTGCTCGCCAGGTCGACCGTGCAGCCGTTCGCCCGCAGCACCTTGCCGAGCGACTTCCGGATGAGCAGCTCGTCGTCCACCACCAGCACGCTGGTCTTCATCGCATGCCGCCTATTCCTCGGGCCGTCCCGGCAGTTCAGCCGGGACAGGCAACGAGACGCGCAGGGTGGCACCGCCGCCGGAGTTGTTCTTGGCGGTGATGACGCCGCCGCCGTCGCGGACGATCTGCACCGAGATCGGCAGCCCGAGCCCGGTCCCCATGCTCCGGGTGGTGAAGAACGGGTCGAAGATCTTCTCCATCAGGTCCTTGGGGATCCCCACGCCGGTATCGGCGACGGACACGTCGACCAGCGACCGGCGGGTGCGATAGCGCCGCACACCGGTCGTGATGCTCAACTCGCCACCTTCGGGCATGGCCTGGATGGCATTCAGGCACAGGTTCAGGAACACCTGCTGCAGCAGGTCGGGATCGGCGATGACCTGCGGCAACCCTTCCGCGAGTTCGCGCGTCACCGCGACCTTGGAGTCACGTAGCTGGATGTCGAGCAGGTCGAGCGTGCGCTCCAGCACCTGGTGCAGGTCGCACGGCTGCGACTTGGCCTGTGGCGGCCGCGCATACATGAGCAGACCGGTGATGATCTGCTCGATCCGGTCGAGCTCCTGGATGACGTCATCGAGATCCTCGCGACGCGGGTCGCGCGGCTTGAACTTGGACGCCACGAACTGGACCGTGGTGCGGATGCCGGTGAGCGGGTTGCGGATCTCGTGCGCCACGTAGGCCGACAGCTCCCCGAGCGATACCAGCCGGTCGATCTTCTTCTGGAACTCGCCATCTTCCGTCTCGGAGATGGCCTCGGCGATGATGACCGAGCCCGTGACCTCGCCGGCCTCGTCGCGCATCGGCATGGACTCGCCGCGCAGCGTCAGGTCGCGATCCTCGGTCTCGATGCGGAAGTCGCGGGACTCGCGCGAGGCACCGCGCAGCCAGCGCGCGTCGGCACCCGGGAACACACGATTGCCCGGGAGCGCTAACAGCGCACCGGTCTCGACGCCGAGAAGCTCCTCGATGCTGCGATTGGCGTAGACCACACGCCGGTCGCGATCCAGGGCGACGGCCCCCATCTCCAGCGCATCGAGCACCAGCGCGGGCAGGGATGCCGGCGGCTCGGTGGTCTCGGTCTCGTTCGGACGTTGGGAGATCTCGGTGCGCACGGCTGCGTTCCCTCGCGGTGCGCCTCGCCCGGGTTCGCCGCCCGGCACGCACGAACGCGGCCGGCAGGGCAACCGAGCGGGCACGACTGCACTTGCATGGGTAGCACACGGGCGCGGTCGCTGCAATGCCAGACTGCACAGAAACGCCGTCATGACATGCGCATGCGGCGCTTGGAATCCGTCCCGCCGCCGGGTTGTGCCGGCGCTTCCGACTCAGGTAGACTCGCTCACCGCTCTTGCACATCTCTTCCCATTCACCCTCACGGGAGTCGCGATGCTCAGTATCTTGCGGTCCGGCAACAAGCGGACCAAGACCATCTGGTGGGTGCTCATCATCTTCACGGTGCTCTCGTTCCTGATCGGCTTCAGCTTCTTGGGCGGTCTGGGAGATCGTTCCAGCCGGGCACGCGCCGTCGGCAACGTCGGAACCATCAACGGTGAGGGCATCACGCGTGGCGACTGGCAGGCGGCCCTGAGTGAGGCGGAGCTGGCCTACCGCCAGCGTTACGGCGTCGCGCCGCAGGACCGCGACATCAAGGTGGTCGAGCAGCAGGCGTGGCGGACGATCGTCAATGAGCGCATGTTCGCGCAGCAGGCCAAGAAGGCCGGCCTCAAGGCGACCGATGCCGACGTGCTCGTGGGCATGCGTACGAATCCGCCCGCCGGTGTCCTGGCCTCGCCCAGCTTCCAGACCAATGGCAAGTTCGACATCGCCAAGTACCAGCAGGCGCTGGCGACACCGGGCGTCGACTGGGCGCCCGCCGAAGCGATCCTCCGCAATCAGATACCGGTGCGAAAGCTGCAGGAGCGGCTCATGTCGTCGCTCAAGCTGACGCAACCCGAACTGCAGTCGGCGTTCCGCGACAAGTACGATCAGGCGAACGCGACACTGTTGGCGGTGCCCGCGGCCGATACCGGCCGCTCGTCCGGCGACGACGCCGAGCTCAAGAAGGTCTACGACATGTACAAGTCGCGCATGGCGGCCGGCGCGCGCAGCCAGCTCGAGTTCCTGGTCATGCCCAAGCAGTACGGAGCCGACGAGACCAAGGCCGCGCTCGACATGGCGCGCAGTCTGTTCGACCGTGCATCTCGCGGTGAGGAGTTCGGCGATCTCGCCCGGGACTACTCCGAAGGGCCGAACGCCGAGCGCGGTGGCGTCATCGACCGCTGGCTGATGCCGCAGGAGCTCGGCACGATGATCGGCGCCGCGATCCAGATGAAGAAGCCCGGGGACCTGATCGAGCCCGTCCAGGAAGGCGGGCGCGTGCTGCTGCTCAAGTTGCTCGACCCCGCGAAGGACACGTCGTCGACCAAGACGCCGCCGCCGGGCCCGGGTGCCGTGAAGCTGGCACAGATCGTCGTCAAGGTCCGGCCGGCCGCGGAAGCGCTGCGCAAGCAGGCCGCGGATGCGCAGGCCGTCGCGAACCGCGCTAAGGCCGTGGGCCTGTCCAAGGCGGCGACCGAGAAGGGCCTCGCCACCATGAAGACCGGGTACTTCGACCAGAACAACGCCCCGCCGCAGCTGTTCGCGGTACCCGAGGCAGCGGACTGGGGACTGTCGGCCAAGAAGGACGCTGTGAGCCAGGTATTCGAGAGCCCCGACGAGTTCGTGGTGGCTCAGGTGGTCATGCAGCACGCGGCGGGTCCGCCGTCGCGTGAGGAGGTCGGCGAGCAGCTGAAGATGCTGGCCGATGCTGAACACCGCGTCGACATGGCGAAGCCGAAGGCGGATCAGGTGGCCACGGCCCTCAAGGGCGGACAGTCACTCGAGGACGCGGCCAAGTCACTCGGCCTGACGCTGGTGCCGGTGCGCACCAACCGGGCCCAGCCGGATCCCCGCCTGTCGGGCGCACCGGAGCTGCTCGGCATGCTGTTCAGTGCGCCACGCGGCAAGATCATCGGCCCGGTCCGCAGCTCGCAGGGTTGGCTGTTCGCGCGCGCCGAGGGCGTGACGGCGGCACCCGACACGATGATGAATGACCAGCTGAAGGGCCAGCTCACGAACGAGGTGTTGAGCAAGCGCCAGCGCACGTTCTTCGACGGCTTCATCGAGAAACTGCGTGCCGCCTCGCAGATCGACGACGCGCGCCAGGGCGGCGGTCAGTAGCCGGACGGCTCAAAAAACCGGAACATCCGCAGGGGCGGTCCCGCACGGGGCCGCCCCTGCTTGCAACCGTGCGGGACGATGCCCCGGCACGCACGAACGGGCGTTCCCTCGCGGGAACGCCCGTTCGTGCGTCAGACGGTGCGGCTCGGACGGCGGGACTCAGCCGTCTCAGCTCACTGGATCGGCTTGTTGTCGTTGCCCTTGGGGGGATTGGTCGGCTCGCGCTCGATCTCGTCGGTGATCTCGCGCTGGGCCTTCTTGAACTCCTTGATCGCCTGGCCGAACCCGCGCGCCATCTTGGGGATCTGGCTCGGGCCGAACAACAGGAGGATCACGAGGACGATCAGCATCATTTCAGTTCCGCCGAAGTTCACTGTTGTTCCTCCGCGTTACGGGCCCCCTGGGGATCAGGGCTCCACTTGGAGTCGGCTGCGATCGCTGCCGACCAGTACCGAGACATCCGCCAGTTCCGAGCTCCACTCCTGACGCACGAGCGGCGGCCCACCAAGATAGTGCGCCACTTCACCAGCCAAGGAAAGGTCGGAGCGCCTCCCGACCACGAACGTTGCGAAGTAATCGTTGCGATCTGCATTGCGAACATCCGTGACTTGGAATCCGCCCTCCCGCAGGTAGGCCGCGACGCGGGTTCCGACGCCGGGTTCGCCCGATCCGTTCAGCACCTGCACGCGCACGACGTGCCGCCCCGAGCGCCGGGCCCCGGGATTCCGGGTGCCGAACATCGTCCAGCCCCACGATAGCGCCAGGGCCCCGACCACCAGAGATAGCACGATGAGTGCCGGGCGCGAAGCGCCACCACCCTTACGCGCCATGCTTGCCTGCCTTCGATTGCCGGGCGGCATTCACCGTCCGGAGTGCAGGCCGACCGCGACGGGCGGGCGGGCGGATCGCGACGCCCTTCGCAGCCGGTCCCAGCGCGGCGATCGCGTGCCGGAGCCGCGACCACGTGACACCCAGGGACTCCGGGAGCACGCGGCTCTGGGCGATCATCGGCATGAAATTGGTGTCGCCATCCCACCTTGGGACCATGTGCAGGTGGAAGTGGCCGGGGAATCCGGCACCCGCGACCCTGCCCACGTTGAGACCATAGTTGAGTCCATGCGGCGCGTATTCAGCCGCCAGCGCACGTTCGGCAAGCGCCGTGAGTTGCTGCACCGCCAGCATCTCATCGGCCGAGAGCTCATGGAACTGTCCCGCATGCCGCTTCACCGCCACCATGAGGTGGGCGCTCGCGTACGGATAGCGGTTGAGCATGAGTACAGCGCTCGCGTTGCGTGCGAGCACCAGGTCGCGGCGGTCGTTCGCGTCGCCGGCAACGCGGCAGAACAGGCAGCCCTGCGGCTCGTCCGCGTGCCTCAGCCAACCCATGCGCCACGGTGCCCACAACTTGTCGAGGCCGGCCCGACTCGCCGGCGCGCTGCGTGCGCGAGCCGCAGTGCCTGACAGCGGACGTCCGCGCACGGGCTTCTTGCGGTTGCGCGAGCCCGCACGAATGCCGCGCGCCGCCGCGCTCAAGCGCCGATCCCCCGCCGCATGGCCAACCACGCCTGCTCGGCTTCCGCCAGTTGATCGGGTGTGTTGATGCCGAGCAGTTCGCGCGCATCCTGCGCACACCACACGGCCGCCTTGGCTCCCCGTGCCTGCAGCAGCGACACGGTGTCGGTCAGGTAGTACTCGCCCTGCGAGTTGTTCGCCGTCAGGCTCGACAGGATGCCCGAAAGTGCCGCGTGTTCGAATGCGTAAATGCCGGAGTTCACCTCGTCGATGGCCTTGATGTCCGCTGAGGCGTCCTTCTCCTCCACGATGCGTTCGATGCCCTGCCCATCCGCCGTGCGCACGACACGGCCATATCCCTTGGGGTCGGCCAGGCGCATGGAGAGCACCGTGACCTGGGCACTGGACTGAGCGTGGCGTTCGAGCAGTGCGTGCAGCGTGCGCGCGGTGAGCAGCGGCGTGTCGCCGCACACGACCAACACCACGCCATGGAAGTCGCCGAGCGCGGGCTCGGCCATCATGCACGCGTGGCCCGTCCCGCGCTGCTCCGCTTGGATGGCCCATTCCAGCCCGGGCTCCGCGGCGAACGTGGCCTGCACTTTCTCACGCTGATGTCCGACCACCACCACGGTGCGGCTCACGCCCAGTTCACCCAGCGTGTCCAGCACGTGACCGAGCAGCGGTTTGCCGGCCATCGGATGCAGCACCTTGGCCAGGTCGCTGTTCATGCGCTTGCCCATGCCAGCGGCCAATACGACTGCAGCGACATCCGGGTGTGAATAGCTCATGAGCATCCCTCCTGGAAGAAACCCGGCGCGCCTCTCCGTGCGCAGCCGCCCCGCGCCATCCTGCGCGTGGATTCACCTCGACGCGCCCTAACGCGGGCTCCACGGAAAATTGTCGATCAGCCGTGCCGGTCCGACCTGCGCCGCCACGGCGATCAGTGCGGCGCCACGCACCTGCTTCAAGGGCTCCAAGCTCTCGGGATCCACGATCGCGATGTAGTCCTCGCGCACGAGTGGATAGCCGTCCCACTCCCGGCGGATCGCCGCAGCCAGCCGTTGCGCGTTGCGCTCCCCAGAGCGCAACAGGATCCATGCCGCCGCCAGTCCCTGGGACAGCGCCACCGCCTGCTGGCGTTCCGCGTGGGACAGGTAGGCGTTGCGGCTCGACATGGCCAGGCCATCCTCCTCGCGCACCGTCGGCCCGCGCAGGATCCGCACCGGGATCAGGAGGTCCGCCGCCATGCGTTCGAGAATGACCGCCTGCTGCGCATCCTTCTGCCCCAGCCACAGGTCGTCCGGCTGCACGGCGTTCAGGAGCCGCGCCACGACCGTGCACACGCCGGTGTAGTGCCCGGGCCGCGACGAACCCTCGAGAATATCGGACAGGCCCTCGACGAACACGCGTGTCCGGTCGCCGGGCGGGTAGATGTCCTGCACTTGCGGCTCCCACACCAGATCCACGCCCTCGGCCGCGAGCTTCGCACGGTCACGCGCCGCGGGCCGCGGATAGCGGGCGTAGTCCTCGCGCGGGCCGAACTGCAGCGGATTGACGAAGATGCTCACCACCACTCGGTCGGCCACACGGCGCGCCAGACGCACGAGCGACAGGTGTCCTTCGTGCAACGCCCCCATGGTGGGCACGAACGCCACGCGTTCGCCGCCGGCCCGCAGCTTGGCGAGGGCTCGCCGCAGTTCGGCGAGTGAGCGGACACGCTGGAGCCGCCTGCGCTTCGGGGCGCTCGGGCGCGACGCGATGGTCCGGCGGCGAGCGGCCACTAGTAGCTCTCCGAGTCCGTGGGGAATGCGCGGGACTTCACGTCCGCGACGTAGCGCGCGAACGCATCACGCGTGGCCTCGCCGAGTTCCGCGTAACGCCGGACGAACTTGGGCTGGTGGCCCAGGTACAATCCCAGCAGGTCGTGCGTCACCAGCACCTGACCGTCGCACTGCACGCCCGCCCCGATGCCGATCGTGGGAATGTGCAGTTCGCGCGACACCAGTGCACCGAGCTTGGCGGGAATCCCCTCGAGCACGATCGCGAAACAACCTGCCGCCTCGAGTGCGCGCGCGTCGCCGAGCAACCGCTCCTGATCCGCCTCCCCTCGCGCCTGGACCTTGTAACCGCCGAACGCGAGCACGGACTGCGGCGTGAGCCCCAAGTGACCCATGACGGGGATGCCGGCCTCGACGATGCGTTTCACAGCCTCGGTCACGCGCGCGCCACCCTCCAGCTTGATGGCGTCCGCGCCGCCCTCTTGAATGAGCCGGCCGGCATTCAGTACCGCCTGCTCCGTGCTGGCTTGGTAGCTCATGAACGGCATGTCGCCGACCACCATCGCGCTGGTCTTCGCGCGTGACACCGCGCGAGTGTGGTGCAGCATGTCGTCCATGGTGACGGGCAGCGTGCTGTCGTAGCCCAGGACCACGGTGCCCACCGAATCGCCCACCAGCAGGATCTCGACGCCGGCTTGGTCGGCGAACTTCGCGGTCGGGAAGTCGTACGCCGTCACCACGGTGATCGGTTCGCTCTTGCGCTTGAGTGCCACGACGGCGGGTGCGGTGATCTTCGCGCGCGGTGCCCCGGTACCCACTCTCGCCTCGCCACTCATGTGGAGCCGCCTTTCTCCAGAGGGGTGTAGTACATGGTCCCCTGGCGGTGCGACAGGATGCGCTTCAGCAGGTCCTCGAAGTCATCGGGCTGGTTCACGAAATCGATGCGATTCGTGTTCACCACGAGCAGCGGGGTCTCGGTGTAATGGAAGAAGTAGTAGTTGTAGGCTTCGTTCAACTTCTCGATGTAGCCCCGGTCCATGTCCTTCTCGAACGACCGGTTGCGCTTTGTGATGCGCTCCATGAGCGTCTCGGTGCTGGCCTGCAGGTACACGACCACGTCCGGTTTCACGACGTCGAGCTCCAACCAGCCGACCAGCCGCTCGTACAGCGCCAGCTCCTTGTCGACGAGGTTCAGGCTCGCGAAGATCCGGTCCTTCTGGAACACGTAGTCGGACACCAGCTTATCGCTGAACAGGTCGGTCTGTCTCAGGCTCCGCTGCTGCTGGTAGCGGCTGAACAGGAAGTGCATCTGGGTCTGGAACGCGTACCGCGCGCGATCGCGGTAGAAGTCCTTGAGGAACGGGTTCTCCTCGACCTCCTCGAGCACGAGCTGCGCCGACAGACGATCCGAGAGCATGCGCGTCAGGCTGGTCTTGCCGGCACCGATCACGCCCTCGATGACGATGTAGCGGTTCTCGCCGGCGCTCACGAGCGGAGCTCCCGCGATTCCCTACTTCGTCCGTCCGTGGACGTCCAGGATGCCATCGTTCGCGGTCAGTTCCAGAGTCGCGTGCCGTGCTTCACGAGCGGGCGCGCGCCGAGACGCTGCAGCAGGGCGAGCATGGTCTCGCCGGTGACGGGGTGCACGAGCAACGGCTCCAACTCGACCAACGGCACCAGCACGAACGAGCGCTTGGAGAGTTCCGGGTGCGGCACCTGGAAGTCGTCGTCCTCGATGATCGCGTCTTCGTAGAGCAGCAGGTCGAGGTCGATCGTGCGCGGGCCCCAGCGCTGCGCTCGCACGCGGCCCAGCCGGCGTTCGATGAGCATGAGGTTCCACAGCAGCTGGCGCGGCGTGAGCTGCGTCTCGAGCTGCGCGACGGCGTTCAGGAAGTGCGGCTGGTCTTCCACCCCCACGGGCTCGGTGTCGTAGAGCGACGAGGCGCGCACGACCACGGTTTCGGGCGCCTGCGCCAGGTGCTCCAGCGCCTGCCGAAGGCTGGCCTCGCGGTCGCCCAGATTGGAACCCAGTCCTATGAACGCCTTCACTTGCCTCGCTCCCGGACCACCTCGATGACCGCGCGGCCACCGGTGGTCCAACCCAGGTTCTGCTTGGAGATGCGCACTTTCACCAACTGGATCGGATGCCGCTCGAGGATCGTGCTCGCGATCTTCGCGGCCAGGGCTTCGAGCAGATGGAAGCTCTTGCCTTCGACCACTTCGCGCACGATCTCGTACAGCTTATCGTAGTCGACTGCGTCGGCCAGCCGGTCCGTGAGTTCGGCCCGGTCATCCACCATGCGCAGTTCGAGATCGACCTCGAGCCGCTGCCCCGCTTCCTTCTCGTAAGGGCGTGCGCCGTGGTGGCCGAAGACCGACAGGCCTTCCAGCCGGATAGTCGCCAAGTCATTGCCTCCGAACACGCTCCAAGCCGAACCTCGTGTCCGGTGTAAGCGTAAGTGCGGCGAGTCTAGGCCCGCGTCACAGGAGGGTCAAGGGCCGCAGGCGGTGCGACTGGCGGGGCCGGAGTGGCGGTTGCCACGACCAGGGCGCACGGCAGTGACGATCGGGTTCAACGGTCGGTCGGCGCGGCATGGGTGGGCGATCGGCTGCGGACGTTTCAGACGTTGGTCGTCGGGTGCGGCGACCGTGCTTGCACAGAGCCAAGCTGCTCAGGTGATCGAGGCGCGGTGCAGCTTGGAACATTGCTCGCGATACGCGTGCCCGGAACCGAGTCATCTCGCACGCGTGCGTCGCGTGTGAGAATTCATTCAACTTGGCGAATTCCTGTCTTGACGCAATTTCTCGCGTCATCTGTCCAGACGCGACGATCGGTCACAGGATGTGCGCCATCGCTCGCGAGCGCAGCGCTGGCATGCGAACGTCCTTCTCCCCCGCGAAGTTCTCGTTTCGATGCATGTCTTGCGACGCACGATCATCCACGAGCGTCGCAAAGGCGCATGATAGGCTCTGCTTTGCCCCCGCGACCCTGCCCCCGTCGCGGAGTTCCGATGAACAAGTACTGGCTTTCGAGCCTGCAGCCGCACGAAGTCTGGCGTGGCCTCAGCAGTCGGGCGACCGAGATGCGTACCATGACCGCCGAACTGCTGTGCTACATCGCCGAGGCCGACGCGCGCCAGCTGTACCGGGACCAAGCCTGCGATTCGATGTACGCGTGTTGCGTGCGCGTGCTGCTCATGTCCGAGGACGCCGCCTGCCGGCGCATCGATGCGGCGCGTGTGGCCCGCCGCCACCCGCGTATCTTCCCCGCGCTCGAGGACGGCCGGCTGAACGTCTCGGCGATCCTGTTGCTGAAGCCGCACCTGACGACTTCAAATGCCGACGAGTTGATCTCGGCGGCGGAGGGGAAGTCGTACCGGGGTATCAAGGAGTTCCTGGCATGCCGCTTCCCACAGGCGGACCTGCCCACCGTGCTCCGACGCATCGGCGTCTCGGGGGCCGAAGTGGCGCCGGTCACGAAGCCCCTGACGCTCGATGCATCGTCCACAGCGATGGCTGTCGCGCCGATCGCCGAAGACCCCCGCCTCTCGGGTGCCTGCGACTCCGCGGCCGTCACGCCTCCTGAAAATACTTCGCAAAGCTTATCCGCGGCGCCGCGGATACCCATGACAACTACGCAACAGGCTGGTCCGTCCTCGACGCCACTCACCGAGCTGCGGCCGCGCGTCGCGCCGCTGTCGGCCGAGCGCTACGGACTGCAAGTCACCATCAGCAAGAACGCTCACGACCTGCTGCGCCGCGCGCAGGACCTGCTGGCGCACACGATGCCCTCGGGGGACGTCGGCAGCGTGCTCGAGCGCGCGCTGACCGAACTGGTCGAGAAGCTCGAGAAGGCCAAGTTCGCGCAGACCGAGCAACCCCGCCGTCGGCGCAGCGCGGGCGACGGCCGGAGCATCCCCGCCGAGATCAAGCGAGACGTGCATGCCCGCGACGGCGGCCAGTGCACGTTCGAGAGCGACGATGGCCGGCGCTGCGGGTCACGACGGCGGCTGGAGTACGACCACATCCAGCCGCTCGCGAAGGGCGGACGAACGACCGTCGACAATGTTCGCCAGCTCTGTAGATCGCACAATCAGCTCGAAGCGGAACGAAGACTCGGCGCGGGGTTCATGACTGGGAAGCGCGAGGCGAACGCTCGAAGAACTTGAGCGCGCCGCCGAACAGGTACACTGGCTTTGCGAGCAGCAGGAGCGAGTCCGATCGTCGGTGCCGGGCAGCGACCGCCCGTGCGTCTACACCGCCACGCCGAACTCCCGCAGTGCCTCGTTCAACGTCGTCTTGGTATCGGTGCTGGCCTTGCGCTGGCCGATGATCAGCGCGCATGGCACGCCGAACTCGCCGGCCGGGAACTGCTTGGGACGCGAACCGGGGATCACCACGCTGCGTGCGGGCACGAAGCCGCGCGATTCCACGGGCGCCATGCCCGTCACGTCGATGATCACCGTACTCGCGGTCAGCACGACTCCGGCACCGAGCACCGCGCCTGCTCCGACGCGCACGCCCTCGACCACGATGGCGCGTGAGCCGATGAAGGCGTCGTCCTCGATGATCACTGGCGCGGCCTGCGGCGGCTCGAGCACGCCGCCGATGCCGACGCCGCCCGACAAGTGCACGCGCCGGCCGATCTGCGCGCACGAGCCGACCGTGGCCCAGGTGTCGATCATGCTGCCCTCACCCACACGCGCACCGATGTTCACGTAGCCCGGCATGAGTATGACGTTCTTCTCGAGAAAGCTACCGTAGCGCGCAACGCCGGGAGGCACGACTCGAACGCCGGCGGCTTCGAGGTTCCGCTTCGGCGGGACCTTGTCGAAGAACTCAAGGTCACCCGCCTGCATGGTGCTGCTCACGTGCATCCGGAAGAACAGCAAGATGGCCTGTTTGAGCCAGGCATGCGTCGTCCAGTCGCCGCTTGCTTCCGATGGCGGCGAGCACACTCGCAGGTCGCCGCAGTCCAGCGCCGCGACCGCGCCTTCGACGGCACCGCGGAGGCTCGCGTCATCGAGCAACCGTGTCCCCGCGAAGCCCTCGGCGATGGTCTGCTGCCAGCGCTCGATGGGATACGTGTCCAGCTTGGCATCCATGCTCATGACTTCACCCCCGCCAGCCGTCCCAGGCGCGCGATGGCTTCCTCGCACTGCGCATAGGTCGGCACCAACGCCCAACGCACGAAGCCCTCGCCGCCCGGGCCGAGGAACGACCCTGGCGTCGTCACGATGCCCAGCTTCAGGAGCGACTCCACGAAGCCCACGTCATCACCACCCGGCGCCTTCATCCACAGATAGAATGTCCCCTGTGAGGCTTCGACCTGCCAGCCGCGCCGCGCGAACTCGGCGAGGAACAGCCGCCGCTTGGCACCGAACGCCTCACGCGCGCTGGGTGTGTGGGCATCGTCGTTCCATGCGGCGATGGCGGCGTCCTGGATGAAGTCGGGCGTTGCGGCACCCACGCTCGGCCGGAACTTCTTGAGAGCCGCGATCAAGCGCGCGTCCCCCGCCATGAAACCGGAGCGAAAGCCGGTCATCGCCGAGCGCTTGGAGAGCGTGTACATGGCAATCATGTTTTCCAGGCCCTTCTCCAACAACGTCCGCGGGGCGTCGCCCTCGAACCACAGGTCGCCATAGGCCTCGTCGCTGGCGACCCAGAAGCCGTGCTCGCGCGCGAGTGCGACGACGCGCGTGGCGGTGGGGTCGTCGAGAATCGCGCCCGTGGGATTGTGGGGTGAGTTCAACCACAGCAACGCCGTGCGCTTCCAGATCTCGACCGGCACGCGGTCCGGATTGAAGCGCCAGCCGTCCGCGCTCTGCAGTGGGCTGAAGAACACATTCGCACCCGCGAAGCGTGCGCCACCCTCGTACACCGGGTACGCGGGCGTCGGGATGATCACGGTGTCTTTCTCGGCCCCGGGGCCGACCAGTGCGAACGCCAGATTGTACACGGCCTCTTTCGTGCCATTCGCGGGCAGCACGTGCAACTCCGGATCGACAGTGACGCCATAGCGGCGCTTCAGCCATGCCGCGCAGGCCGCACGCAGCTCGGGCTTGCCGTTGGTCGCGGGATAGCTCGAGACCTTTGGGATTGCGTCACGTAGCACTGCTCGAATAAACGCCGGCGTCTCTTCCCGCGGATCGCCCATGCCGAAGTTGATGCTCGGGACCCCCTCCGGAGCCAGTTCCCGCCGGCGGCGTTCGAGCTTCACGAATGGATACTCTTCGCTGGTGGTCAGCAGCGGATGCAGTGGACCCGGGACGGAGAGGCTCATGAATGCTCCCGGGACAGGAACTCGGCGAGCTTGTCGTAGACCTCGCCCAGATTGTCGATCGGGCAGTACTCGTCGGCGCGATGGCACAGGTCCGGGATGCCGGGCCCATAGTTGAACGATGGAATGCCGGCGGCGGTGAAACGCGCGACGTCGGTCCAGCCTTGCTTGCCGGCGATGCGGGCACGGCTGCCGTGCAGAAAGCGCTGGACGATCGGGTCGTCCAGGCACACGCGCCCGGGTGCGGCCTGATCCACCACCTCGAACCGGAATGCCGGCGGCACGTGCTTGCGCAGCTTCTCGATCGCTTCCTCGGTCGTCCGATTCGGCGGGAAGCGATGGTTCAGGTTCACGATCATCTCGGCCGGGATGACGTTGCGCGCGGTCCCGGCATGCAGCGTGGTCACCGACAACGTCTCGCGATATTCGAGACCTTGGATGTCCACGCTCGAGACCGGATAGCGCGTGATGTCGACCAACCACTGAG
This sequence comes from bacterium, assembly GCA_031408715.1. GTDB lineage: Bacteria > Eisenbacteria > RBG-16-71-46 > RBG-16-71-46 > RBG-16-71-46 > JAIOPA01. The sequence goes on along the minus strand of JANNWR010000102.1, from coordinate 13,597 downwards.
CCCCCTCGGCCACGGCGTTCCTGCCCTGCCAGGGCCGTGCGGCGTGGGCCGACACGCCGGGCACGCGCACCTCGACGTTCAGGATGCCGTTGCACCCCATCTCGACGGCCCGATCAGTGGGTTCCAGGATGATGGCGAGACTCGCGTCGCGCAGCCAGGGCGATTCGTTGAGCACGCGCTTGAGCCCATTGCGTTCGGCGGGCCCCTCTTCCGCGTCGTAGAACACACACGCCAGATCGTACGGCAGTGCATCGAGATCCAGCGTCTCGGCGAGCGCGATCATCACGGCGTCGCCGGCCTTCATGTCTGTGGTGCCGACGCCCAGGATGCGATCCCCGATGCGCCGCGCGGTCGCATTGCCCTGTGGCGGCACGGTGTCAGTATGGCCAGCGAGCACGATCAGCGGCCGGCCCTTGCGCGGCGAGCGCCACACGACCGAGAGACCGTGGCGGATGACCTCGCCGCGGCTCCCCGCCGCGAGCCGCTGGGTGATCCAGTCGGCGATCGGGGCTTCGTGGCCCGTCACGCTGGGGATATTCACCAGCTGCTCCAGCAGATCGGCGAGCGACATGGACGTGACCGGCATCGGGGTGCGCCTCCATAGGGGGTGACTTGCCGCCGAAACTAGCATCGGGCGAAGGGCGACGCCATGCCCCGGGATGCAGGTTCGCCCGCACTCCACTAACCTGCCCGTATGGCCCTCGACACGACTGCACTACGGCTCACGGGGCGCGACGCCCTGCCTCTGCTGCACCGCACGACGAGCAACGCCCTCGCCGATCTCGGCGCCGGTGAGGTGCGCGCCACGCTGTTCTGCGACTTCCGCGGCCGGCTGCTGCATCGCGCCGTGGTCGCGGTCGCACCCGACGGCGCGGTCTGGCTCGTGCGTGACGACGCGGCCGGCACGGAGCTCGCCTCGGCCGTCGACCGCATGGTGTTCCGCGATGACTTGCACGTCGAGGACCGCTCTTCCGCACTCTCCGTACGGCGCTGCCTGGACCCCACTGCCACGGTCGCTCGAAGCGAGTTCGGCGTGGACGCCACTGGAGTCTCGGTGCCCGTTCGCGTCTGTACTGGGGACGGCACGGTGTACACGCTGGAGTCCGGAAGCGTTCTCGATGAGACCGCGCGCATCACCTTGCTGATCCCGCGACATGGCCATGAGATCGCCGAACCGTTCAACCCGTTCGAGGTCGGGCTCGCCACAGAAGTGCATCTGGCGAAGGGATGCTTCACCGGCCAGGAGGCCCTGCAGCGGCTCATCACGTATGACAGCGTGCGGCGCCGGCCGGTCCACGTGCGGCTGCCGGTCGAGCGAGCTGCAGTGCCGGCAGGCTTCCCTGTCGACGTGTTCGCTGCAGGAGCGCGCGCGGGCGTGCTCACGAGCGTCGCGGGGCGCGACGGCTTCGCCGTGCTGCGCCGCGACGCGCTCCACAATGCCGCGCCGTTCGCGTTGGAGGACGGCAGCGCGCTCGAGATCGTGATGTCACCCGAGTTGGAGCGGCCGCTCGGGCGGCCCTAACCCCTGCCTACTCGCCCGACCCGGCATCGGGCTCGGGCTTCTCTCCACGATCGTTGTCGACCACCAGCGCATCCGTGGTCAGCACCAACCCGCCCAGCACACCGGCATTCTGGAGCGCACAGCGTGCGACCTTCGCGGGATCGACGATGCCTTCGGTATCCAGCTGCACGAACTCGCCCGTCATGGCGTCGAAGCCGTACCACTGCCCGCCCGAACGCAGCCTGGCCACGACCGAGTCACCCTCCGCGCCGGCGTTGTGCGCGATCTGCCGGGCGGGAGCGGCCAGCGCCGCCATGACGATGTCGCGCCCGGGCTGCTCGAGCGTCTTGAGGACCAGCGACTCCAGCTTGGCACCGCAACGCAGCAACGCCACGCCCCCGCCCGGCACGATGCCCTCCTCGATCGCCGAGCGCGTTGCGGCCAGCGCGTCTTCCAGCTGCGAACGCCGCGCTTCACGCTCGAAGTCGGTCGCAGCCCCGACGCGCAGCACGGCGATGACACCCGCGAGCCGCACCAGACGCTGCACCAGCAGCTCGCGCTCGGAAGCGGTCGTGGTCGCCGCAAGCGCGCGTTCGAGCGCCGCGATCTGTGCACGCACGGCCTCGGTTCGCCCGCCGCCCTGGAGGACGACGGTGTGGTCGGCATTCGCGGTCACGCGAACGGCCCGGCCCAGGTGCTCGGACTTGACGCGCGCTGCGGAAGTGCCGGTGGCGTTTCCCACGAGCGTCGCTCCGGTCACCGTGGCCAGGTCTTCGAGCAGCTGACGGCGCGCCTTGGCGTTGCCCGGAGCCTTCACCGCCAAGCCCGGCGCCGTGCCCCGCAGACGATTCACGACCATCACCGCGAGCGCGTCGGTCTCGATGTCTTCACAGACGCACAGCAGCGGACGCTGCTGAGCGGTCGCGTGTTCGAGCGCCGGGACGATGTCCGTGGGGCGCGTCAGCACGCCATCACACAGGAACACCAGCGGATGCTCGATGGCGACTTCCATGTCGTCGGCGTCGGTCACGAAGTAAGGCGATGCATAGCCCGCCGCAATGCGCACGCCGTCGACCACTTCGAGCGTGACGCCCATACCCGGACCCTCTTCGACCGCGACCACCCCATGGCGGCCCACCGCCCCGATGGCCTGCGCGATGAGTGCCCCCAGCTCGGCGTCACCTGCGGCCAGCGTCGCGACGCGCGCCAGATCGGCCTCGCTCTCGATCGGTCGCGCCTGCGCCGCGAGTTCGGCCAGCGCTGCCGCGACCGCCGCGTCGATGCCACGCCGGATCGCGACCGGATTGCCACCCGAGCGCACGGCTGCGAAGCCGTCTCCGACGATGCGGTGCGCGAGCACGGTGGCGGTGCTGGTGCCATCCCCCGCTTCGACGCCGGTCCGCAGTGCGACCTCGCGCAACATCTGCACTCCGATGTTCTCGAATGGGTCCGGCAGCTCGAGTTCCTGGGCCACCGCGATGCCGTCACGCGTGATCGAGGGGGTCTGGCCGTGCGCGCGGTCGACGACCACGCTCCTGCCACGTGGTCCGAGCGTGATGCGCACCGCGCTCGCCAGTTGGTCGATCCCGCGCCACAGGGACTGCCGGGCGTCGTCGTTGAATCGGACTCGCTTTCCCATACCAGAGCCTCCGTGCGGGTCGCTGCTCACCCTCGGGAGTCATCGGCACATCGCCGCCGGGGGTTCAGGCTGCTTACGGAGCCCCGTCCCCGGGCGGGCGCGTGCGGGGCTTCTTCGACTTCCGCACGGGAGGCGGTACCGGCGCCAGCGTGCCGTCGTTCAGGCGCTTGCGGCCGGACTTCACCGAGCGCTTGCCGCGGTCCATGGCGCGCACCGCGCTCACCACTTCCGCGGATGCCCCCGGCCGGCGCGCGCTCTCCCGCAGCCATTGCAGACCGGCTGTGGAATCGCCAGCCTGCATGAACGAAGTCGCGGCATCGAGTGCATAGCCCGAGCTGTCCGGGTACGCGATCGCCAGTCTCCGGTACTCGGCGGCGGCCCCGCGCCAGTCCTTGCCCGCAGCGAGCGCGTGCGCCAGCGACACCCGGTCGCGCTCCCAGCGTGGATCGCTCCTGACATTGGACGTGTCGGTGGAAGCGGCGGTCGCCGCAACGCCCGGCGGCAGCGGCACCACATCACCACTGCCGTCACGCTTCACCTCTCGGAACAGCCCGGCCTCATCCATGCGGAAGAAGCGATCCGGACCTTCGGGCTGGCCCGCCTCGCGGGCCTTGTAGGCACTGTAGTAGCCAGCCTGCAATGTGCGGTCGCGATACCAGACGCGCACCACGGGCCCGTCGCCCGCCAGGAAGCCGACGTTGTTGGGCAGGCGCACGAACCACAGCCGCGCGTACTGCTCCATCTTGGGGTACGCCCCGAGCAGCTTGTCCTTGATGTCCCGCACGAAACGGCCAGCGCGACGCTGGTAGGCGGTCTCACCCCAGTCCTGCGACGAAGTGGCCGCGCGCCCCGCTCCCAGGAATCCCAGCACACCGATCAGCACGATGGCTGCCGCTTGTTGTCGCGCCAGCAAGCGGCCCACGACGAGCCACAAGCCGAGTGCGGCGAACTGGGCATAGTAGGTGTGCCAGCCCAATCCGGGCAGCAGCAATGGCAGCGTTCCACTGCCCCACCATACGAACGCGAACGGCATCACGCCGCGCAGCCGGGCTGCTCGTGTGCCGCCGAGCACATTGCTCGGGCGCGCATCGGGCCGCGCCAGGAGTTCGACGAAGCAGATCAGGATGAGCGCACCGCGCAGTCCGTCCCACCACACGGTCTTCCATCCGCCATCGGGCGACGGCATGACATCGAGCGAGAAGACCGAGAGAGCGCTGCGCAACGCCACGGTCCACGGCGCGACTGCCGCGGGCGACGGCTCGCTGGGGAGCGGTGCATGCGCCCACAGACGGCCCAGTACCATCGGATGCGCGAATCCCCAGGCCAGCATCACGAGCACCGCCGGGGCCATGCGGATCACAGTGTCGGGCCAGGCCTTGCGAGCCACCCAGCGGTCGTGTGCGAGGAACAACAGCACCAGGGGCGCGGCCGTCTCCTTGCTGGCGAGCGCCAGCGCGTAGACCACCGCGGCGACCCCGATCCGGTCGGCGCGCCATGCCAGCAGTGCGACCAGCGACAGCAGGAGCATCCACAGATCCTGAGCGCCCGCCGCCCACAGCATGAGCAGCCCCCAGCCCGGCAGCGTGGCCGCACCCGCGACAGCGATGGCCGCCGCTGGCGCGCCCGCGAGGCGCCGCGCCAGCGCCCAGAACGCCGCCAGCACGCCGCAGGACAACGCCAGGCTCATGGCATGGAAGGGCCACTCCACCGGCCCGAACGCGCGCTGGAGCCACCAGTAGTGGAACTCACGCGACCACGGCCGCCACCAGTGGAACGCCAGTTCACGGAAGCCCCACAGCGAGGCGAATCCCTTGCCTGCGACGTGATCCAGGAAGACGTAGTCGTCGTTCAGGAACGGCATCCGGAACGCATCGCCGAAACGCGCGAACAGGAACAACCCGAGCAGGAACAGCCCCAGGAAGCGACCCGCATGGACCGGGGGACGAGTGCTCGGCCGACGATAGCTCAGGGGCGCCACTCCGCGAGGAAGACGTTGGTCTCGCCCGCCACCTTGCCGCCGCGGTTCGAGCAGAACAACAGCCAGCGGCCGTCCGGGCTGAACATCGGGAAGCCATCGAAGTCGGGATCGCGCGTCACCGGCACCGGCTCACCGCCACGGTCGCTCACCAGCCACAGGTCGAAGTTACGGCTGCGCGGATCCGGCCAGTTGGACGAATAGATGATGTGCTTGTCGTCGGGTGTGAAGTAGGGCGCGAACGAAGCGCCCGGCTTGTCGGTGATCCGGCGGGGGTTCGTGCCGTCGGCGTTCATCACCCACAGGTCCATCTTGGAAGGCTTGACGAGGTCCTGCGCCAGCAGCTTCCCGAACGTCGCGTTCGCCGTCGAGTCCTCGGTGCGGAACGTGCGCCACACGATGCGCTTGCCATCGTGCGAGAAGAACGCGCCGCCGTCATACCCCGACGAGTGCGTCAGCCTGGTCAGCCCGGTGCCGTCCATGTGCATCTTGTAGAGATCGACGTCGCCGTCGCGCTTGCTCGTGAACACCAGCCACTTGCCGTCGGGACTCATGGTGCCCTCGGCGTCGTAGCCGTCATGTTCGAACAGGCGCTTCAAGTCGCTGCCGTCCGTCTTCGCGGTCCAGATGTCGTAGGTCGGATAGATCGCCCACGTGTAACCGTGGCTCATGTCGGGCGGCGGTGGACAGGAGTCCCCGCCCGCGTGCGTCGAGCCGAACAGGACGCGCCGGTCCTGATCGTAGAAGTAGCCACAGGTCGTGCGGCCGGTCCCGGTGCTGACGAGTGTCTGCTGGCCGGTACGCAGGTCGTAGACATACTGCTGATCGCAAGGGTAGCCGTCGCGTGTCCATTGCCAGATGAACTTGGTGCCGTCGCTGCTCCAGTAGGCCTCGGCGTTCTGGCCGCCGGCGGTGAGCTGCCACAGGTGCGCGAAGTGGCTCTCGCCCGTGCGAATGAGCGAGTCCGCCCCCACGGCGGTCGGGGGCACGGGACGGAACGGTGCCGGCTTCGGTGCGGCCACTCCCAAGAAGATCAACGCCGCAAGCGCGGCGATCGAAAGCGTTCTCATGTTCAGTTCCTCCTGCCCAGTGTCGCGACGAGATCGACGTCCTTGCCCGCTCGCTTCACAGTGATCCGTACGTCCTGCCCTGGCTTTCGCGTCCGCAGGGCGAAGGTGTAGTCGTAGATGTTGTCCACCCGGATGCCATCGAAGCGCACGATGACGTCGTTCGCAAGTAGTCCGGCCTTCTGGGCGGGGCTGCCATCACGGACGCCCGACAGCAGCACGCCACCTTCTGTCTGCATGTAATCCGGGATCGTGCCGAGGTACGCCCCGTAGCCGCCACCGCCCGCGATGCGGCCGGGCGAGGCGTCCGACTTGGCCTTGGTGAACGCCGGCCGCGGCCGCGCGTCGAGCGATTCCACCATCGCCTGCGCGTAGAACGAGACGCGCGCGAGCCCGGTAGCGTTGATCTTGTCCCAGGTGTCGCTCGGCTTGTGGTAGTCGGCGTGCGCACCGGTGAACAGCATGAGCACCGGGATGTTCTTCTTGTAGAACGACTGGTGGTCGGAGGGCCCATAGCCGTCTTCACTCGTCTTGAGCGCGAAGTGCGCCGCGGGCAGCGCCGCGTTCACACGCTCGGCGAGCCCGGGAAACTCGACTGCCGTGCCCACGCCCATGACCTGCAACTTGTCGTCACGCAGCCGCCCGACCATGTCGAGGTTCACCATCGCCTCGATGGTCTCGAGCGGCCGGGGCGGGTCGTCGCAGAAGTGCGCGGAGCCGACCAGCCCGATCTCCTCGCCGCTGAACGCGGTCACGATGATGCTGTGTTCCGGCTTCCAGCCGCGGCGGACCCGCAGGCCCAGACGCTGGGCCGCGGCCAGGATCGCCGAGACGCCTGAAGCGTTGTCGTCCGCCCCCACGTGCGCGGCCCGCACATTCGGCGCCAGCGAGCTCGGGCCGCCCATGCCCAGATGATCATAGTGCGCCCCCAACACCAGCGTGCGCGCGGTGTCGCGCCCGGCCAGCATTCCGACCACATTGCGCGTGGTGGCGCGCGTGCGGCGCACGTTCAGCGTGAGTGTGATGCTGTCGGACAACGCCAGGGAGTGCGGGGCCTTGCCGGTCTCGAGCGCGGCCTGTGCGTGCACGAGGTCGAGCCCGGCGGATCGGAGGATGGCGTCAGCCGCTCCTTCGGAGATCCAGGCCGCGAGCATGCCGCTCGTCATGTAGCCCTCGCCGTCCTTGGATGGCGCGCGCACGGGTTCACCGGCGTGATGCTGAGGACCGTTGACCACGAGCATGCCGAGCGCGCCATGTTCGCGCGCGTTGATGGCCTTGGTGCGCAGGTCGGCGAACGGCGTGTTCAGGTTGCCGTCGAACCGGCTCGTGCTGTCCATCTCGCCCGGCTCGTTGGTGAGCACGAGCACGATCGCATCGTGCGCATCGAGGCCGGCGTAGTCATCCCACTCGTGACCGGGTGCGGTGATGCCGTAACCCGCGAACACCACGCGCGCGTGGGCCGTGCCGTTGTTCGAGAATCCGAGCGGCTGCAATACCTCTCCCAGTTCGAAGCGCTGGCGGCCGGCGATCAGGACACAAGGCGCTTCGGCCACCACTCCGGTCGTGACCTCGAACGGCTGGTACCAGCTGCCGCTATCGCCCGCTGGCTGGAAGCCCGAGGCGCGCAAGCGCGCGGCGATCCACTGCGCGGCCGAATCGATGCCCGCGGTGCCGATGCCACGTCCTTCCCAGCGCGGGTCCGCGAGCGTCTTCACCATCATCTTGATGGCCGTCGTGTCGCGTCCAGAGACGGCGCCCGGGCGCGCCAGCGCGCGTGCGAACGCGGGCATCGACGGGGGCCGGCTCGCCCGCGTCCGGGGGGCCGGAGTGGGCGGGGCGCCCACCGGCACGGTGCCCGAACCCTCGCGCGCGGGCTGCGCTGCGACCATGGCCGCCGCCTGAACGAGAAAACCGAACACCGCGGTGGCGGTCAGCACGCTGCGCCAGCGGACCACGGAGCGCTTCATCGCGCGGCCTCCCAGAATAGTCGCAGGCCTTTCAGCGTCAGGCCCTCGTCGACGATGTCGATGGTCTCGCACTCGGGCGCGACCAGGTGTGCGAGTCCGCCGGTGGCGACCACCTTGGGACGGCCACCGAGTTCGTTCCGCATGCGGCGCACCAGCGTGTCGACCAGCCCGGCATAGCCCCACAGCACGCCGACGCGCAGGTTCTCGGATGTGGTGCGCGCCACCGCGCGCTCCGGCCGGCGCAGCTCGATGTTCGACAAGCGTGCCGCCCGGCGGAACAACTCGTCGGATGCCGTGCCCATGCCCGGCGCGATCGCCCCGCCCACGAATGCCCCCTGCTTGGAGACGCAATCGAACGTGGTCGCCGTGCCCAGATCGATGATGATGCACGGCGAACCGTGCAGCACGCGGCCGGCAAGCGCGTTGGCGATGCGGTCGGGGCCGACGCTGTCGGGCTCGATGACCTGCAGCGGCACCGGCGATGTGGCGGCGGTAACCTGGAGTGTGTCGCGACCCGTGAGCGAGCGCAGCGCCTCGGCCCACGGCCGCGTCTGCGCCGGCACGACCGAGCACAGCACACTCGGACAGCCGGCCGCTCCCGTCTTCAGCATGGCTTCGAGTGCCAGGCGGATCTCATCGGTGGTGGTGCGGCTGCTGGAGATCCGCCAGGACTCGTCGAGTTCGTCGGCGATGAAGCGGCCGACCACCGTGTCGGTATTGCCGATGTCGACCGCGAGCAGCGGCGTGCTGGCTCCGGCCGATCGCCGCTCCCGGCGCGTGTGACCCTCGGCGCGCGCGGCGGCAGTCGCGGCCGCGATGCTGTCCGCCGAGCGCTTCGCACCTCGCTTGGCCGCGGTCACTCGCCCCACTCCTTCACTTCGGCGTCCTGCTTCTTCTTGGCGACCAAGAACGACACGCCGACGCTCAAGAAGTACAGGATCACCATCGGTATACCCATGACCACCTGCGCGCTCACGACGTCCCCCGGTGTGATGATGGCCGTGAGCACGAAGATCACGACCAGGGCCGCACGCCATTGCTTGAGCAGGAACATCGGCTTCACCAACCCGATCGCCGTGAGCAGCAGCGTGACCAGCGGCAACTGCATGAGGATGCCGCACGCCAGTGCCAGATTGTACGTGAACTCGAGCAGCGAGCTCAGGCTGATCTGCGTCAGCACGCCCTTGACGAGGAAGGTCTCGAGCACGCGCACGATGAGCGGCACGACATAGAAGTAGGCGGCAGCGGCCCCGGTGGCGAACAGGATCATGCTGCCGATGGCGAGCCACGGTACCCACTTCTTCTCTTTGTGCAACAGACCCGGCACGACGAACGACCACACCTGCCAGAACACGATGGGCAGCGCGATGCTGAGCCCGAGGATGAACGTCAGCTTGAAGCGCTCGTTGAAACCCTCGAACGGCGACAGCACGATCGCGGTCTTGACCGTGCGCGCGACCAGGTCCTCGAGCACGAGCGGGGCCAGATACCAGCCACCGGCCATGCCCACGGCGATGGCCAGCGACGACTTCCACAGAGCCTTGCGCAGGTCCTCGAGGTGCTGGAGGAAGCCCATGGGCTGGCCTTCTTCCTCACCCTCCAACTCGTCGACGACCTCGCCCTGTTCCCCGACTGGCAGATGCGGGTTGTTCATGCCGCGTCACATCCTTCCCTGGAAGTCGACACGTCTCCTGCGACAACCGTGATCTCGGTGCCCGCCTCGATGCGCAGTACGAGCCCGCCAGCGCTGTCCAGACGCTGTGCGATTCCTTCCACTTTGCCAGAGGGCGTGCTTACGCACACCCACTCGCCCCAATGGCCCGCCCAGCGCGACCACTCGGCCAGCACCGCCGCGCGATCGCCTTCCTGCAGTTCGTTCCACAACGGTTCCAGCTTCGTCAGCACCTCGGCCGCGGCGTCCTCGACCGTGGCTTTCGAGCCCTGCATCGCCAGCGACGTGGACCGTTCGCGCAGTTCCTCGGGGAAGTCCTCGCGCGTGTGCGCGACATTGAGCCCGACCCCGATGACCACCGCGTCGCCCCCGAGCGCGGCGCGCCGCACCTCGCACAGCACGCCAGCCAGCTTACGCCCATCGACGAGCACGTCGTTCGGCCACTTGAGCCGCGCCGCCGGCACACCGAGTGCGTGCGCCGCGCGCACGACGGCCAGACCAGCCGCAAGCGGGATCGCTCCGGCCTGGCGCACGTCGCAACCCAGGCGCAGCACCACCGACAGCGCCAATCCGCGCCCCGGAACCTGCGCCCATGCGCGCCCGGCACGACCCCGGCCGCTCGTCTGTTCGAGCGCGATGACCGCGGCACCGTCGCCCAGGGTGGCGAGCGCTTCCCAGGCGTCATCGTTGCTGGACACGGTCGACTCGCGCACGAGCAGGGCGTGGCCCATGCGATGCGTGCCGAGTCGAGCGCTGAAGCGCGTGCGGTCGAAGGTGCTAGCCAACTTCCTCGATCTCCAGGCTCAGGTCGAGCGCCGGCGCCGAGTGCGTCAGCGCCCCCACCGACAGGTAGTCCACCCCGGTCTCGGCATAAGCGCGGATGGTGGTGAGGTCCAAGCCACCCGAGACCTCGACTTCGGGCCAGCGCTTGGCGCCCTGACGGACGCGCGGATGGTCGGGCGGGTTCAACGCGTACCAGCGGTCGACCTCCTCCACACAGCGGCGCACCACTTCGGGCGGCTGGTTGTCGACGAGGATGCGATCGACCTCGGGCCGCAGTGCCTCGCGCAACTGGTCCATGGACTCGACCTCGACCTCGAGTAGCAGTTCACGCCGTGTGCGCTGGATGCGGTCGATGGCGTTGGTGAGCCCGCGCGCGGCGCGGATGTGGTTGTCCTTCACGAGGTACATGTCCCAGAGCGCCAGACGGTGGTTCTGCCCGCCCCCGCACAGCACGGCGTACTTCTCGAGGATGCGCAGCCCGGGCGTGGTCTTGCGCGTGTCCAGGATGACCGCACCGGTGCCGGCGATGGCGTTGACGTAGCGCCGCGTGATCGTGGCCACGCCCGACAGGCGCATGAGGAAGTTCAGCGCCGTGCGCTCCGCGATCATGATGCTGGCGGCCGAGCCGGACACAGTGGCAAGCGCAGCACCAGCAGGCACTTCCATGCCATCTTTCACAACCGACTTGAACTTCAACTTGGCGTCGATCTCGCGGAACGTCATGGCCGCGATGTCCAGGCCCGAGATCACGCCCGGTGACTTGGCGACGATCGCCGCGCGCGCGCCGACGTTGGCCGGCACCGCGTTGAGCGTCGTCACATCACCCGTCCCGACATCCTCGGACAGGGCGAACTTCACCAGTGGCAGGAAACTCTCGTGCACGGTCAGCGGTCCTTTCCGAACCGGCGTTTCACGCTGTGCGGTTCGCGCCCGGGACGTACGGCACCCCGCGCGCGGCCGTCCGGCGTGACCGGCTCACTGCCGGTGCGCGCCAGGGTCATCATCATACGCACATCGTCGATGCGGTCCCGCAGACTGGCCGCCTTCTCGAACTCGAGTGAGCGCGCGGCCTCCAGCATCTCGCCCTCGAGCTGCGCCAGCAAGCGGTCGGTGTCTCCACCCAGCAGGATGGCATCGTCCTTGGCCTTCAACCCCTTGCCGATGGCGTCCGCCACGCTGGTGGCGCGCATGATCTCCTCGGTGCTCTTCAGGATCGTGCGTGGCGTGATGCCGTGCTCGATGTTGTAGGCATGCTGCTTCTCGCGGCGGCGATTCATCTCGGCGATGGCGCGCTTCATGGAGTCCGTGAGCTTGTCGGCATAGAAGATGACACGTCCGCCGGCGTTGCGTGCCGCCCGACCCGCCGTCTGGATGAGCGAGCGCTCCGAGCGCAGGAAGCCCTCTTTATCGGCATCCAGGATCGCGACCAGTGACACTTCGGGCAGGTCGAGCCCCTCGCGCAGGAGATTGATGCCGACGAGCACGTCGAAGTCGGCCAGGCGCAGTCCGCGCAGGATCTCGACGCGTTCGAGCGCATCGATGTCACTGTGCAGATAGCGCACCTTCACGCCCATCTCGCTCAAGTAGTCGGTCAGGTCCTCGGCCATGCGCTTGGTGAGCGTGGTCACCAGCACGCGCTCCTTGCGTTCCACGCGGATGCGGATCTCACCCAGCAGATCGTCGACCTGGCCTTCGATCGGCTTGATGACCAGCTCGGGATCCTCGAGTCCGGTGGGCCGGATGATCTGCTCGACCACGACACCCTGGCAGCGCTGCATCTCGTACTCCCCCGGCGTCGCCGAGATGTACAGGATGGGGCCGACCAGCTTCTCGAACTCGGGAAACTTGAGCGGACGGTTGTCGAGCGCGCTCGGCAGGCGGAAGCCGAAGTCGACGAGTGTCTGCTTGCGTGAGCGGTCGCCCTCGTACATGCCGCCGATCTGCGACACCGTGACGTGCGACTCGTCGATGATGGTGAGGAAATCGGCGCTGCCGTCTGCCTTGCGCGGGAAGTAGTCGAGCAGGCAGCCGGGCCGCTGGCCCGGCTCGCGTGCCGACAGGTGCCGCGAGTAGTTCTCGACACCGGGGCAGGTGCCGTGCGCGGCCAGCAGTTCGAGGTCGAACTCGCTGCGCTGCTGCAGGCGCTGGGCCTCGAGCAGCTTGCCCTCCTCACGGAGCACCGCGAGACGCTCGCGCATCTCCCTGCGGATGCTGCCGAGCGCGGCTTTGATACGCCACTCCGGAGTCACGAAGTGCTTGGCCGGATAGAGCGCCAGACGGTCCATGATGCGACCGGTCTTGCCGGTCACCGGGTCGACCGTCGACAGCTTCGTGACGACGTCGTCCTCCATCTGGATGCGAACGTGGAAGTCCTCGTACGCCGGCTTGACCTCGACCACGTCGCCGCGAACGCGGAACTGGCCACGCGACAGATCGAGATCGGTACGCTGGTACTGGATGGCGATCAGCTGGTCCAGGAGCTCGCGCCGGCGCAGCGGATTGCCCGCGCGCATGTCGATGCGCATGCCCTTCCAGTCTTCTGGCGTGCCCAACCCGTACAGGCAGGACACGCTGGCCACGATGACGACGTTCTCGCGCTCCAGCAGCATCGAGGTGGCCTGCAGGCGCAGGCGGTCGATGTCGTCGTTGATGCTGGCGTCCTTGGCGATGTACGTGTTGGTGCTCGGCACGTACGCCTCGGGCTGGAAGTAGTCGTAGTAGCTGATGAAGAACCCGACGCCGTCGTCCGGGAAGAACTGCTTGAACTCGGAGTAGAGCTGGGCCGCCAGCGTCTTGTTGTGCGAGATGATGAGCGTGGGCCGGTCCCACTGCGCCAGCACGTTGGCGATGGTGTACGTCTTGCCGGAACCCGTCACGCCCAGCAGCGTCTGATGCTTGTCCCCGGCGCGCAGCCCGGCGACAAGCTCGGCGATGGCCTGCGGCTGGTCGCCGGCAGGCGAATAGGGAGACTGGAGTCGGAAGGCCATGGACAG
>JANNWR010000101.1:0-7275 GCA_031408715.1 bacterium | reverse complement strand
CGCTTCGGCGAACCGCGCCATGACGTCCGCGTGCGTCATCATGCCGTGCCGGGTTTCCTTGGGGCCGCAGGTCACGAAGCAGTGCGTACAGGCGAGGTTGCACAGGGTGCCGGCCACCTGCAGCCACAGCACGTCGAGATGATGGAATGGCTGTTCCGGCGGCGCCCCGGCGGCAGGCGCAGGGACGCCAGGCCCGACCTGGTCGCCAGGGGTGGTCCCGGGTCCGAACGGTTGGGGGGTAGCGGGCGAGCCGTGCAAGATCACCGGCTGCGGCGCCTGATCGGTGTGAGGTGGTGCGCTCGCCGACGTTCCTTCGCCCGGCGGCGCGGCATTCGTCACGCCCGCGCCAAATCTGTGCGGAACCGGGGGCATCGGGCTTTGACGACTTATCTGATGGGGCATAGTCTACCGTGTTGGCTTGCACTTAGCCGATGTTCGAGCGCCGTTCGAGACGGGGCCCCAACGGGCAACCCGGCCGGTGCTGCACGGCGCCGCAGGGGCAAGTCGCGGCCAGGAAGTGGTGAGGGAGGCGACGATGGAAGCGATGATGCGTGAAGACGTCGAGAATGTCATCCAGCAGTTGCGGCCCATGGTCCAGGCGGACGGCGGCGACCTGGAACTGGTCAACGTCTCGCAGGAGGGGGTTGTGACCATCCGTCTGCACGGTGCGTGCAGCGGGTGCCAGAGCTCCACCACCACGCTCCGGAACGGCATCGAGCGCTATCTGCGCTACAAGCTGCCGCAGGTCACCCAGGTCCAGGCGGAGTAACCATGCTCTACGGCATGGGTCTCATCATCGCCGCGACATTGATCGGCGGCACGGTGGTGCTGGCGATCGCCATTAACCGCGCGCGTGAATGGTGGGAACAGCGTCGCGAGCGCCACTGACGGGCTGTTCACCGATCGCCGTTTCCGCATTCCTCGTCCACTCCCGCATGAGGTACAGCGCACGTGATCACGACCGAAGCCGTTCTCGCCGCTCTCGGCACGGTGAACGACCCTGATCTGCACCGTGACCTCGTCACGCTGGGCATGATCGAGAACATCGCCGTCGACGGCGGCGCGGTGCGCTTCACGCTCGTGCTCACCACTTCGGCTTGCCCGTTGAAGGCCGAGATCGAGGCGGACTGTCACAAGGCGGTGCGGGCCATTCCCGGTGTGACGGCGGTCGAGATCGAGACCACGAGCCGGGTGCGCAAGCCCAAGGATCCGTCCGCGGACCGCAAGGTGCTCGAGGGTGTGGGTCATGTCATCGCGGTCGGCTCGGGCAAGGGCGGCGTGGGCAAGAGCACCGTGGCCGCGAACCTCGCCATCGCGCTGGCGCAGACCGGTGCGAAGGTCGGGCTCCTGGATGGCGACATCTACGGGCCCAACCTGCCGCGCATGCTGGGGGTGAACCGCCAGCCCTTCCAGAAGGACGGCAAGATCATCCCGGTCGAGGCCCACGGTATCCGCTTCATGTCGATGGGGCTGTTGGTCGATGCGGGTGAAGCCGTGGTGTGGCGCGGCCCCATGCTGCATGGGGCGATCAAGAGTTTCCTGACCGATGTCGACTGGTCGGGCTCCGACTACCTGATCGTCGACCTGCCGCCCGGTACCGGCGACGTGCAACTGTCGCTCATCCAGCAGACGGTGGTCACGGGCGCGGTCATCGTCACCACGCCGAGCATGGTCGCGATTGAAGACGGCGTGAAAGCCATCCGCATGTTCGAGAAGCTGCAGGTCCCGGTCCTGGGCCTGATCGAGAACATGAGTTATTTCGTGTGCGATGGCTGTAGCAAGCGCCATGACATCTTCTCTTCGGGGGACGCCCAGACCCGAGCGCTGACGCTGGGGCTGCCGTTCCTGGGAGCACTGCCGCTGGAATCAGCCGTGCGGAAGGGTGGCGACACCGGTGCTCCCGTGGTGGCCGCGCTGCCCCACAGCGAGACCGCGCAGGCCTTCCGCACCATCGCGGGTGTGCTCGCGCAGCGCATCAGCATCACCACACTCGGCGCTTCGGTGGGCCTGCCCGCGTGAAACCTGTGTACGCCGATCACGCCGCGACGACGCGGCCCGCACCCGAGGTGGTGGCCGCCATGCTGCCATGGCTCGGGGACGGGTTCGCGAACGCTTCGAGTGTGCACGCGCGCGGCGAAGCCGCACGAGACGCCATCGAGTCCGCGCGACTCGAGGTGGCGCGCCTCATGGGTGCGCAGACCGAGGAGATCGTGTTCACCGCGACGGGGAGCGAGGCCAACAATCTGGCGCTCAAGGGCGTCCTGCTGGCGAGCCCGACACGCAAGCGCATCGTCACGACCGCCATCGAGCACGCCTCGGTGCTGGGTGCTGCGAGGGCGCTCGCGGCCGAGGGTTACGTGCTGACGGTGGTGCCGGTGCGCCGCAATGGCGCGGTCGATCCGCTCGAACTCGCCGATGCGTTGGGCGACGACGTCGCGCTCGTCAGCGTCATGGCGGTCAACAACGAGACCGGGGTGCTGCAACCGCTCGGCGACATCGGTCCGCTGGTGAAGCAGGCAGGGGCGGTGTTCCATGTCGATGCGGTGCAGGCGCCGGGGCGGATCGCGATCACCGTCGATCCGTGGCAGGCCGACCTGGTCAGCATCGCAGCCCACAAGTTCCACGGGCCCCAGGGGGCTGCGGCGTTGTTCGTGCGCCGCCGCACGCGGCTCGAGCCGATGGTGCACGGTGGCCAGCACGAACGCGGGCGCCGCGCCGGGACCGAGAATGTCGCCGCACTCGTCGGCATGGGCGTGGCCGCGCAGCAGGCCCGGCTGGCGCTCGCCTCCGGCACGCCGCAGCGCATCGCGGACCTCGGCGAGCGCCTGCTCGCAGGGTTGTTGTCCCGTGTGCCCAACACGACGCTGAATGGCGATCTCAACCGGCGCGCAGGTGGCACCGTGAACGTCTGCTTCGCCGGGGTCGATGGCGAAGCCGTGCTGCACGAACTCGATCGCGCCGGCGTGCAGGTCTCGACCGGCAGCGCCTGCAGCAGTGCCGAGCAGGGTCCGAGCCATGTGCTCGTGGCCATGGGGCTCTCGGCGGAAGACGCGCACGCCAGCGTGCGGTTCTCACTCGGCAGCGACAGTTCCGAAGCAGACATCATCCGAATCGCTGAAGCCGTGCCGCCGGTCATCGAACGGCTGCGCGAACTCGGCGGACAGACGCAGAGGACCGCCTAGGCCTCGCGGGCCGCGCACGCGGGCGTCTTGCTCGCACGAATATCTTGAACAGCTGAACCCAGCCGCATGACAGGAGGAAGTCCCATGAAGCGCACGAACCAGCGCCGCGCCAGCACGCCGGCGCCGAACGGGAACAAGAACCTTGCCGCCAGCCGGAACGGCGACACGGTCTCGCAGGCCGAGGCCTTCCGCCTGAAGGTCGGACTCGCCGAGATGTTGAAGGGCGGTGTCATCATGGATGTCATGAACGCCGAGCAGGCCGAGATCGCGCAGGAGGCTGGAGCCGTCGCCGTCATGGCGCTGGAGCGCATCCCGTCGCAGATCCGCAAGAACGGTGGCGTGGCGCGCATGAGCGACCCGTCGATGATCAAGCGCATCCAATCGGTCGTCGACATCCCGGTCATGGCCAAGTGCCGCATCGGGCATCTGGTCGAAGCCCAGATCCTGGAAGCACTCGAGATCGATTTCATCGACGAGTCCGAGGTGCTCACCCCCGCGGACGAGGCGAATCACGTCTGGAAGCACGAGTTCAAGGCGCCGTTCGTGTGCGGCTGCCGCGACCTGGGCGAAGCACTGCGCCGCATCGGCGAGGGCGCGGCCATGATCCGCACCAAGGGTGAGGCGGGCACAGGCAATGTCGTCGAGGCGGTGCGCCACATGCGCACGGTGGTCTCGCACATGAAACGGCTCACGACGCTCACCGTCGACGAGTTGATGGCCGAAGCCAAGACGCTCGGTGCGCCGTTCGAACTGGTACGCGAAGTCGCGCGCACGGGACAGTTGCCGGTGCCGAACTTCGCCGCGGGTGGCGTGGCGACACCCGCCGATGCCGCGCTCATGATGAAGCTCGGCGCGCAGGCGGTGTTCGTCGGCTCGGGCATTTTCGAGGTGGGTGACGCGGGCACGACGAATGATGCCCGCAAAGCTGCTCGCAAGGATCAGGCGCGCATGGCCAAGGCCATCGTCCAGGCGGTCGCGAACTGGGACCGCCCCGACCTGCTCATGGAGATCAGCACCGGCCTGCCGCAGGCGATGCGCGGCATCGCGCTCGAGACACTGTCCGAGGACCAACTGCTTGCCAAACGTGGCTGGTAGCCGCCCACGCGCAGGATCGGCTGGGCAGAAGCGCGCTCCGGCACCGCGGCACGCACGTGCCAGCACGACGCGGCCACGGCATCCTCGTGCCGTCGAGGACGCTGCGGAGACCGCCGGCAGCAGTCGCCGCACCAGGGCGCAGCCGCGCGTCGGCGTGCTGTCGCTGCAAGGGGACTTCGCACTCCATTCGGCCGCACTCGCGGACCTGGGCTGCGAGCCGGTGCGCGTGTCGTTGCCCGAGCATCTCACGGATCTCGACGCGCTCATCCTTCCGGGCGGTGAGAGCTCGACCATGCTGCGCCTGCTCGAATCCTCCGGACTGCGCTCCCCGCTCGAGCGCTTCGTGCGCACGCAGCCGGTACTCGGCACCTGCGCGGGGCTGATCCTGCTGGCACGCGCAGCCGACAAGCTGCCATGCCCTCCGCTGCGCGCGCTCGACATCGATGCGGAGCGCAATGCCTGGGGCCGGCAGGTGCACTCGTTCACCGACGACGTCGAGGTGGAACCGCTGGGCGGCACTCTCCCCGGCGTGTTCATCCGCGCACCGCGTATCACGAGGGTCGGCCCCGGTGTGCAGGTGGTGGCGCGCTATCGGGGCGAACCCGTGGGCGTGCGTGCCGGGCACATCGTGGCGATCACGTTCCACCCCGAACTCACGGCCGACCGGCGGCTGCACGCGTGGTTCCTGCGAGACGTGGCCGGGCTGGTCGTGGCGGTGCCTCGATGACCCCGCGCGCACCGGCCTCACCGGAGCGTGCCGCGCTTCACCAGTTCATCTCGCGCCACCACAAGTTCCTGCTCACCACGCACATCAATCCCGACGGCGACGCCATCGGCAGCGAGGTGGCGTTCGCGCGCATGCTGCGCGCGCTCGGCAAGAGCGCACGCGTGCTCAACGACTCGCCGACGCCGCACGCATTCGCCTGGCTCGGCGCCGAGGCCCCCGTCGAGGTGTACACGGAGGAACTCGCTGAGACGCGCTTCTCCGAGGCGGACGCCCTGATCGTGCTCGACACCGGGAACAAGCAGCGCATCGGCCGGCTCGCCGATCACATCCAGCGTCACGCCATCGCCGTGGCGGTCGTCGATCATCACGTCACGCACGACGGCTTCGGCTCGGTGAATGTCATCGAGCCGGCCTGTGCCGCAGCGGCCGTGCTGGTGTTCGAGCTCATGCTCGAGGCCGGCGTCGAGATCGATGCGGTCGCAGCCGACGCGCTGTTCGTCGGGCTCGCCACCGACACGGGGCACTTCCGCTACTCCAACACCGACGCCAGGGCATTGCGCATGGCCGCCGATCTGGTCGAGCGCGGAGTCGATGCCGCCGACGTCACCTCGCGCATCCATCAGACCGCGCCTGCAGGCCGGCTGCGCTTCTTCGGAGAAGCGCTTGCCGCGCTCGAGATGCGGCACGGCGGGCAGTTGGTGGTGCTCGAAGTCGGTCCCGAGCAGTTCGCCCGGCACGGCCTGATCGGCGCCGACACGGAAGGTCTGGTCGACATGCCGCGCATGATCGAGGGCGTCGAAGCAGTCGCCCTGTTCAGCGAAGTCGAGGCGGGCAAGGTGAAGGTCAGTCTGCGTTCGACCGGCCGCGTCAACATCGACGGCGTGGTCTCGCGTCTGGGCGGCGGCGGGCACCCGCACGCCGCGGGTGTGCAGCTGCGCGGCAGCCGCGAACAGGCGAAGACGCGGATCCTGCCCGAACTCGAACGCCTGCTGGCGGAACTGCCGCCGCTGGCGCCGGGTGCTCCCGGAGCCGCCACCGGGGGCACGCGCGCATGAGCACGAGCGTGGCGACCGGCGTGACCGTGAGCGGCAGCGCGCTCACGCATCGCTATGGACGTCGTGCGACGGGCATCATCGCGCTCGAGTTCTCGTTCGACGGCCCCGGCGCGATCGCCGTGACCGGGCCCAACGGCAGCGGGAAGAGCACGTTGCTGCGCATCATGGCGGGGCTGCTGCGTCCCACCGAGGGCTCCACCGGCGTCGTGGTCTCGGGGCACGCTCTGGCACCCGACCAGCGCCGGCGCGCGATCGGTCTGGCCACGCCCGAACTGTCGTTCTACGAGGAGTTCACCGCGACCGAGAACTTGTGCTTTGCCGGCGAGACACACGGTCTGGCGGATCCGGTTCGCGCCGCCGGCCAGGCGCTGGATCTGGTCGGGCTGTCGCCGCGCGCCAGTGACAAGGTTGCGGCCTACTCGAGCGGCATGAAGCAACGGCTCCGGCTGGCGTTCGCACTCGTGCACGAGCCGCCGCTGCTGATGCTCGATGAACCCGGCAGCCACCTGGATGATGCGGGCCGTGCAGCGGTGCGCGCGGTGATCGCGCGTCAGGCCGAACGCGGACTCGTGCTGATCGCCACCAACGACCCACAGGAGATCCAGCTTGCCGAACGGGCCCTCGCGCTCCACGGCCGCGGTCTGGGCGATCCTTCGTAAGGAGTGCCGCAGTGAGTGGCGCACTCGTTACGGGCTCAATGCCGCCGTGCTGTTCGCCGTCACCAGCCTCACCGCCGTGACGTTCGCGGCCGGCCGCATCAGCGATCGCCCCGATCTGCTGGCCGCATTGCTGTGGATCACGCTGCTGTTCGCGTCGCTGTCGTCGATGAGCCACGCGTTCGTGCGCGAAATGGAGAGCCGCACCATGCTGATGCTGCGGCTGGTGGCCTCGCCGACACAGATTGCCGTGGGCAAACTTCTGTTCAACCTCATCTTCCTCGCGGTCGTCGAAGCCATCACCGTGCCGCTTTTTCTCATCCTGACGGGTGCTCCCGGGGTGCACTGGGACAAGTTCCTGACCATTCTCGGGCTCGGCACGGTATCCTTGGCGGCATCGAGCACGCTGGTCGGGGCGGTCATCGCACAGACGCGCAGCCGGGGAGCGTTGTTCGCAGGAGTGTCGTTGCCCCTGCTGCTGCCGGTGTTGGCGGCAGGAGTGGCCGGAACGCGCGCGCAGTGGGAGGGTGTCGGCATCGCGGCCGACGCGAAGCTGCTGG
>JANNWR010000100.1:0-10995 GCA_031408715.1 bacterium | reverse complement strand
ATGTGCCCCCCGTCGGTCGTGTCAGTAGCTTAGGCGACATCATTTTCACGCGCTTCGAGTCCGGCAAGCTCATTCCGTCGAAACGCTATCGGGAAGTTGTGCTCAAGAACGAGTCCACAACTCACAACGCATTTCGCCGTGCTGCCGATTGGCTCGCATCGATGAGTGCGATCTCGCTGGACGAAGTCGACGAACTTATGGCGATTCGGGACTACCGGAACGAAGTCGCCCATGAGCTGATGAACGTCCTAATCGACCCAGACCGCAGGCTCGATCCAAAGCGAACGGCTCGAGCGGTGGAGCTACTTGGGAAGATTTCGCGCTGGCGAATCCGGAACCTCGAAGCGGAAGAGGAGTGCATGGGGGTTCCTGACGAAGAGATCACCTCAGGAAAGATTCTGATCGGCGAGATCATCATTGCTGGACTTACGGGGAGGTCGGGGGAGCACGAACCGTAGCCGCGACCGTAGCCACTACACACGCGAGCAGCTTAGAAAGTGCCAGAGCCGACTCGCGTAAGCCGATGTGATGCACTACAGTCCCCGACCCGTGGCCCCGTAGCTCAGACGGATAGAGCAGCGGTTTCCTAAACCGTTTGCCACTGGTTCGACTCCAGTCGGGGCCACCATCCTCCGTGCCGGATGTGGCACCGGGGCTCGTGACAGATGACGCCGAGCGCGCGCCCCGAGGCCCCGCATCACTCCCGTGCGGCTACGCGCGCCACTTCGCGCGCCACGACGTCGTCGGTGATCCGCGCGTAGCGCATCGTCGTCGTGATGTCGCGGTGCCCGAGCAACTGCTGCAGCACCGCCAGGCTGCCCCCGGCGGCCAGCCAGTGCATCGCGAACGTGTGCCGGCAGCGGTGGGGGCCGAATCCCACGACACCGCTCTTGCGTCGCACCGTGCGTGCGAACGACCCCGGGCTCAATGTGGCGTAGGGCACGAGCGCCCCGCGTCGCGCAGCGACCTCCGCGGCGAGTCCCGGCGGCAGCGGCACGCGACGCACGCGACCGGACTTTCCGTGGGCCACCACCAGCGCGCCGTCGCGCACATCGTCCGCACGCGCCCGGCACGCCTCGCCCCAGCGCAGCCCGGTCCCGAGCAGCAGTCGCAGCACGAACCCGCGCTCGCCGGGCAGGCTCGTCAACACGCGCAGCTCTTCAGGGCTGAACCCGCGCGGCGGCGCTTCGCTCACGCGCGGCAGCAGCCGGCGGGGGAAGGGCGTGTGCGCGACCAGCCGCTCGCTCACCGCCCACAGCAGGAGTGCGCGCAGGTCCGAGAGCACGTGCGTCACCGTCAGGGGCTTCAAGCCGCGCCGCTCGAGCGCGAGCCGGTAACGGCGCAGGTCGTCCCCGGTGAGCCCGGCCAGCGAGCGGCCACCCAGCTGCGGCAACAAGTAGCGCGCAACGCGCGTGGCAGCGAGGCGGCGGCCCTTGGCGTTCCGCGCCACCGCGATCGCTGTGGCGAGCCAGCGCTCGGCCGCTGCTGCGACTCCCACGTCCGCCGGTCTCCCGAGTACGCCGTCACCTTCGTTCACGATTCGGCTCCTTCACTCACGGCCGGCTCACGAGCGCAAGCTCGCCGATCCGCCCGGGCACGAGGGGGCGCATCCGGCAGCGCAAGCCCCGGGCCATGCGGCGGTCGCACGCACGCACGCGCGCGCCGAAGGGCCTATCGCACGGCGCCGCACCCTGCTCGGCAGTGCTCGTGGTGGTCCGAGGGCTCGATCGGGTCCCTCGCGGGGTACGCCGTTCGGCATCACGCCCTCGCCGAACTCCAGGAACACGACGTGCGGACGTCTAAGCAGCACTGGGTGACACGTCACGCGTCGTGCGGCTCGTCGTGAGGTTCCAGGCATTCGAGCAGCAACGGGTCCTGCGGGTCGAGTCCCGGGTCGCCCCGTGCACCGATCCATTCGTGAACATCTGTCGCCCTGGCGCTGCGCCTCAGCTGCTCGCTCGCCCGACCGCAGTCCCGTCCGCGAAGTAACGCTTCCGGAACCACAGCGCTACGTTCACAAGCCCGATCAGCGCGGGCACCTCGACGAGCGGCCCGATGACCGCCGCGAACGCCGCCCCATGCCCGATGCCGAACGTCGCCACGGCCACCGCGATCGCCAGCTCGAAGTTGTTCGAGGCGGCCGTGAACGACAGCGTGGCCGACTGCGGGTAGTCGGCCCCCACGGCCCGGCTCAAGAAGAACGAGACCACGAACATGACCACGAAGTAGATGAGCAGCGGGATCGCGATGCGGACCACGTCCAGCGGCAGTTGCACGATGGTCTCGCCCTTGAGCGAGAACATGACCACGATCGTGAACAGCAGCGCGATCAGCGTGATGGGGCTGATCGTCGGGATGAAGCGCTTCTCGTACCACTCCCGGCTCTTGAGCGCGATGAGCGAGAAGCGAGAGAGGATCCCGGCCAGGAACGGGATCCCTAAGTAGATGAAGACGCTCTTGGCGATCTCGCCGATCGTGATGTGGACGACAACGCCCTGCAGGCCGAACCAGCCGGGCGCGAGCGTGATGAACACGTAGGCGTAGACCGAGAAGAACAGCACCTGGAAGACCGAGTTGAACGCCACCAGCCCGGCGCAGTACTCGGGATCGCCCTTGGCGAGGTCGTTCCAGACGATGACCATGGCGATGCAGCGCGCCAGGCCGATCAGGATGAGCCCGACCATGTAGTCGGGCTTGTCGCGCAGGAAAAGCACCGCCAGCGCGAACATCAGGACCGGGCCGATCACCCAGTTCTGCACCAGCGACAGCGTGAGCACCTTGCCGTTCCGGAAGACACGACCCATCTCCTCGTAGCGCACCTTCGCCAGCGGCGGGTACATCATCAGGATGAGTCCGATGGCGATCGGGATCGACGTCGTGCCGACGTTGAAGCGATTGATGAACGGCACGACTCTCGGAAAGAAGAAGCCGCCACCGACGCCGACAGCCATCGCGAGGAAGATCCAGAGCGTCAGGTAGCGGTCCAGGAACGAGAGCCGGCCCATGACGCCGGTCGGAGCGTAGGTGGTCATGGCCGCGACTCCGTGTCGCGGGCGGCCGGCACACCCGCCTGTACCAAGAGCCCGGCGATCAGCCCCTCGATCCGGTCGCGCACAGTACGGAAGCCGTCATCGGGTAGGTGCTTGGGGTCCGGCAGTTCCCAGTCCAGGCGGTGCGCCGCGGGCAGCGCCGGGCAGGCGTCGCCGCAGCCCATCGTGACGATGTAGTCCCACTTCACCTTCGGCAGGTCGTCCAGCCCCTTGGACAGCTGCACGGTCAGGTCGATGCCCTTCTCCTTCATGAACTGGATTGCCCGGGGGTTGACCTGCCCGGAAGGACGGGAGCCGGCACTGAAGGCGGCGACCTGACCACGCCCCAGTGTCCGCGCGAAGCCTTCGGCCATCTGCGAACGATTTGAGTTCTCGATGCAGACGAAGAGTAGGTTCGGAGTCTTCTCAGGCATTGGCGCGGTCCTTTCGCGTCTTGCGGTGGCGAGTCGACTTCGCCGGCATGGGCACCTTCGCAGCGGGGAGGGCACAGAGTTCCGTCAAGGGGATGGCCTTGATCTCGCGAAGGCGCTTGCGGTCGGCGATCACGGCCGGGTCCCGATCGAGCGTGCGATACAATAGGTCGAGCACCGACTTCGCGTGCGGATTGCGCGACTCGTCCGTGAGCCCGTATTCGATCCACTTGCCGTCACGCTGGTCTTCCACGAGGCCCGCAATCTTGAGGATCGTCAGGTGCTTGGAGACCGTGGAAGGGGCGAGGCCCAATACAGCCTGCACCTGGCAGACACAAAGCCCGCCGTCTTCGAGCAGCTTGAGGATACGGGTGCGGGTTGGGTCGCCGACGGCCTTCATGGCCAGTTCAAAGTCGCGCATGGTTGGGTCTCCTTTAGTTATTTCGTCACATGGCGAAATGTAGTTGAGCCAGAAGTCCGCGTCAAGCGGTGCGGTGGAGGGGAAAGTCGCCCAGTGCGTCGCCGACTGCGTTGCGGGTTGGTGCTCCGCGACTCACGTTTCTGCTTCCCGGCGCCGCGGTGCTATCGTGTTGCGGCGCGGCCCCGTAGCTCAGACGGATAGAGCGAGGGTTTCCTAAACCCGAGGCCACTGGTTCGACTCCAGTCGGGGCCACCATCATCGCCATCCCCGGGCCGGCGCCGCCTCACGTGCAGCGGCGTCCTCGCGCTCCCTGACCACCAGCACCCGGCGCGCCGATGACGCCGGAACGCGGTCTCGTCCGCGGACTCCATCCGCTCGGGAAACTCAGGTCGGACGAGCCCGTTAAGGCTGTGCGAGTGGAGGACCGACTCGCCAGCGCGGCGCACCTCCGCTTCCGATCGGCCGCAGCCGAGGCGGCCCCATCGGAGTGACGATTCCGGTGTAAGTCACGACCACTCCGAGCAGGGCTGAGGCGCCACCGTGAACCACGCGCTCAGTCCCACCTCAGGCCTTCCGCTGCCGCCCGATCGAACCCCCATCGTCGATCCAGCCCACGGCCGTCCGGTGGAGCGGTCCTTGCTCGCACCTGAAGCGGCGAAGATTGGTAGGCGGCGAGACGGACTGTGAGCCGGAATCGGCTTGTGATGGCGGAGAGCGCTTCCGACGGGACTGCGCACCCCCATAGCTCGGGCGGTACGCATGAATCCCCTTAAATGCCGACCAGAAGCATCACCTGTGAGTCAAACCTCACCGCCACCTAAGACGTCCTGCCGGATCCGAGAGCCGTACGCAACATGCCCCCGCGCCGCGGGGCTCGGGCCGGGCCACGGCGTAACGAGCGGAAGACATTTCAAAACAGAGACGAAACTGCACCAGGCCGCCTCGCTCGGCATGATTCGAGCGAGTCGGCAGCCGTTGCGTCCGGATGACGCGGCCCGTGGGTGGCGAGTCGGGCACCACCATCACCAAGGAGGCAGTCGTCATGCGCATCATCGCTGGGTTGGGAGTGGTATTCTTGCTGACCGGTTGTTCTTCGGGATTCAATCATCCCGTCCACGAGGTGACGGCAACGACCGGCACGGATCATGTCCAGCGCATCCAGGTCACGACCCACTCGTTCTGGTTCGAACCCAACCGCCTGGTGGTCACTCGTGGAGTGCCGGTGGAGTTGACCATCCGCAATGGGGCGTTCCTGGTGCCGCATGACTTCTCCTGCGAGGCGAAAGAGGCAGGTATCGACGTGGACCAGCGCCTCGGCATGTTCTACGGCTCGAAGACGGTGCGCTTCACGCCCACACGCGCGGGCGAGTACCACTTCCACTGTGACGTCGACAGCCACGCCAAGAAGGGCATGATGGGCATGCTCGTGGTGGTGGAACCCTGAGCGGCATTCGAGAGCCCGCTCCGGGTGGCGGTGCGTTACTCGATCAGCTCCAGGGCGGCGGTGCTCCGGAAGTGCACCGTGGCGCCGGTACGGGAAGCGGCGCTCCGTGCCTCGCCCTCGATCTTGCCCCTCAGCCTTAGCGCGCCAACCTGCGCTCCACGCGCGCACTCTCGCGCCGCACCACGTCGTCGGTCACGCGCGCATAGCGCATCGTGGTCGTGAGCTCGCGGTGCCCGAGCAGTTGCTGTAACACCGCCAGGCTGCCGCCCGCTTCCAGCCAGCGCATGGCGAACGTGTGCCGGCAGCGATGCACATGAAAGCCCGCCACACCGCTCGCACGGCGCACGCCGCGCGCGAACGAGCCGGGGCTGCCCTCGGCGTAGCGCACCAACCGGCCGGCCCGGCCGCGCAGCTCGCGCAGCAGTGACGCGGGCAGCGGCACGCGGCGCACCCGCCCGGACTTTCCGTGGGCCACCACCAGCACGCCGTCGCGCACATCGTCTGCACGCGCCCGGCACGCCTCGGCCCAGCGCAGGCCGGTCGCGAGCAGCAAGCGCAACACGAAGCCGCGTTCACCGGGCAAGCGCATCAGCACGCGCAGCTCGTCGGCGCTGAACCCACGCGGCGGTGCTTCCGGCACGCGCGGCAGCAAGCGGCGCGGGAAGGGGGAGTGCGCGATCAGCCGCTCGCCCACGGCCCACAGCAACAATGCGCGCAGGTCCGACAGCACGTGCGTCACCGTGAGCGGCTTCAGGCCCTGGCGCTCGAGTGCGAGCCGATACCGCCGCAGGTCGTCGCCGCTCAGCCGTGCCAGCGCATGCGCACCCAGCTCGGGCACCAGGTAACGCGCCACGCGCGTGGCGGCGAGCCGGCGGCCCTTGGCGTTGCGCGCGGTCGCCACGGCGGTCGCGAGCCAGCGCCCTGCGGCCTCGGCGACATTCGTGACTTCGGGCCTGCTCCTCAATCACGCCTCCTTCGTTCACACCTCGACACCCAAGTGAGGGGGGCATGCGGGCCCGACGGCATGAAGCGAGGCGAGGCGCGGCGTGCGGCGATTCCGCGACGCAAGTGGCAGGCCAGTTCGTGTGGGCGCCGCTCCGACTCACGGGCAGTACGTCGGTCTCGCGCGCCTTGCCGAGCACCCCCTCAGTCGGCCGGCAGCCACACGCTCGCGCGGCACGGCCGCGACGCGCAGGGCAGTGCGGTCGGCGCTCGCCGCTCGCGCTGCCGCGCCGGTCGGTCCACGCTGCGGCTCGTCACAACGGCGCTCGCAGTGCGGCCGGGCTGAAGTTGAATGAGTGTCGACCGGGCCTCACCGCGCGGGCACTCCGGTGCCCGGCCGCGCCCTCGCCACTCGCCCACACCACAAGGCCCGACATGATGCTCCGAGTCCTCCGGCACCGAACGCTCACCGTCCTCGCGCTGCTGCTCGCCACACACAGCGGCCCCGCCGCCGCCGTCACCTTCGTGCGCGTCACCGATCCTGCGAACCCGGTGGTGACCGACACGTTCTTGAGCGGGGGAGGCTGCTGGGTCGACCTCGTCGGCGACGGGTTCCTGGACCTGTTCGTGGCCAACGGCAATCTCACGAATCAGCCGGACGCGCTCTATCGCAACACCCGCGCCGGGGCGTTCGTGAAGGTGGTCACCGGACCGGTCGTGGCTGCCGGGGGCAGCTCGATCGGCGGCACCATCGGCGACTTCGACAACGACGGCCACCCCGATCTCTACGTCACCAACCGCGGAAACTTCGGCAACTTCCTGTTCCACGGGCTCGGCGACACGGTGTTCACGCGCATCACCACGGGCGCGGCGGTCACGAACCTCGGCAACTCCAACAGCAGTTCGTGGGTCGACGCCGACAACGACGGGCTCCTGGATCTGTTCGTGGTCAACTTCCAGGGCTTCGACTACGTGTACCGCAACACGGGAGGGCCCACGTTCGCGCTCGCGCGCATCGACACCACTGCACTCACCCCGGGCGGCGAATTCTCCATCCCCGGCGCCTGGGCGGACTACAACGGCGACGGCCTCGAAGACCTGTTCGTGGGCAACGCCGGCAACCAGAACGACTACCTCTATACCAACCACGGTCATCTCTGGTTCACGCGCACGGTCATCCCCGATGGCCTGTCCACGCTGGGTGCGAGCTGGGGCGACTACGACAACGACGGCTGGCTGGACCTCGTGGTCACGCACTACACGGGCCAGCCGAACACGCTCTACCACAACAGCGGTCCGCCGGCGTTCACGCTCACGCCGGTGGCGGGCAGCAGCATCGCGGCCACCGCCGGCAACTGGGTGGGCAGTGCCTGGGGCGATTACGACAACGATGGCGCGCTGGATCTGTACCTCGCCAACGATGGCGCTGCGGGCGCGCTGTTCCACAATGACGGCCCGCCGAGCTACGGCTTCACTCAGGTGACGACCGGCCCGGTGGCCACCGACCTCATGAACGCGTTCGGTGCGGTCTGGGGTGACTACGATCGCGACGGCCAGCTGGACCTGTTCGTGGCCGACCATGTGGGCAGCGGCAACCGGCTCTTCCACAGCACCGGGGGCGGCGGGCACTGGCTCACGTTGCGCGGCCGCGGCACCGCTTCCAACCGCAGCGCCATCGGTGCCAAGCTGCGCGTGCACGCGACGATCGGCGGCGTGCCGCGCTGGCAGTTGCGCGAGGTCACGGGGCAGACGGGTTACAACAGTTCCAACCTGGACCAGCACTTCGGCCTCGGCGACGCCCTGTCGGCCGACTCCGTGGTGGTGGAATGGCCCTCGGGCCGGCGCGACGTGTGGGCGAACGTGCCGGCCGACCAGTGGCTGGTGCTCACCGAGGGCACGGGCACGGCCGGCGTGCGGCCGTCCGATCCCACTCGATCACTCGCGGTCGCGCTGTCGGCACCGCGACCGAACCCGGTCCGCGCTGCAGGAACGCTCCGCTTCACCATTCCGGAGGACGCGCGCGTGCGCGTCGAGATGTTCGACCTGGGTGGACGCCACGTCGCGACACTGCTCGACGATCATCTGGCGCGCGGCCCCCACGATCTGGAGTTTCAGGTTCCGAACCAGTGGCGGGCCGGCGTGTACCTGTGCCGCCTGAGCGCGGGGGGAGTGACACGCGTGGCTCGGATGCTCGTTACGCGGTAGGGCATCGCCCTGTGAGGAGCGTGGAACAACCTCAGGGGTGGGCATTCCAGCGCGTGGGCAGGTCAGCTGTGCTCCGCCGGCCCGTGCACGGCGATGCTTCGTGGCGTCGTGCCGGGCAGTCGCCGACGCAGCACGCCTTGGTCTACCTTCTCCGCCATGACGCCATTGCCTGCTTCGCCCATCCCGGACCTCACGACGATCGAGATCAGCTCGGAGCACGAAGACCTGTTGCAGCGCTTCTTCGAGGCGAACCCGGGCTATTACACAGACTACTATGGAGAACAGCCGCGCCCGGACGAAGCGGCTCACGAGATCCATGACGCGCTGCCCGAGGGTTGGGCATTCACGAAGAAGTGGCTGATCGGTTACTTGGACGTTTCGGGTGAACTGATCGGGTTCGCGAACATCGTCTCGGACCTCATCTCCCCGCGTGTCTGGCACACCGGGTTCTTCGTGATCGCCACCTCGCGGCATGGCCGCGGGCTCGGCCACACGTTGTACGAGAACCTCGAGCAGTGGATGGTCGCGAACGGTGCGGCGTGGCTGCGCCTGGGTGTGGTCGCGGGCAACGCGCGCGCCGAGCGCTTCTGGTTCTCGCACGGATTTCTCGAGACACGCATCCGCGAGAACACCCCGTACCGCAAGCTCACGCAGACCATGCGCGTGCTCTACAAGTCGCTCGCGGGTGGCACGCTCGAGGAATATCGCGCGCTCGTCCCGCGCGACCGGCCGGACGCCTGAGCCGCCGGCCTGCTACGATGTGCACCATGCGCATCCGACTCGTCTTCCTGCTCGCGGTCGTGACGTCGACCCTGGCGAGTTGCTCTGCAGTCACCCGGGTCGGCGTGCACTTCCTCTACCGGCACGCTGACCTCGCGAGCGCACAGATCATGCGCGATGTGTGCTACCTCGACACTCCCGACTGCGACACCGACAAGCATCGTCTCGACTTCTACCTGCCGCAGGGCAAGCACTGGCCGGTACTGGTGTTCGTCCACGGCGGGGGCTGGGACAAGGGCGACAAGGCGCTGCGCGTGGGCGGTGCGGATGTGTACGCGAACATCGGGCGCTACTTCGCCACGCAGGGCATCGGGGTCGCGGTCATCAACTACCGGCTCATGCCGGGCACGGACTGGCGCGGCCAGCTGGCCGACGTCCGCCAGGCGGTGCGCTGGGTCCGCGCGCACGCGGCAGCCTACGGCGGCCGGACCGACGCGCTGTTCCTCATGGGGCATTCGGCGGGCGGCTGGCTGTCGAGCCATGTGGCACTCGACACGACGCGCGGACACGAGACTCCCGTGCGCGGGGTGGTGTGCGTGAGCGGTGCCGGGTTGGACCTCACCGACTCGCTCACCTACGCGCTCGGGGAATCACGCGACTACTACGTGCAGCGGTTCCAGTCCGGCCCCACCGACCAGGACTGGCCGGTGGAGGCCTCGCCCGTGCTGCGAGTGACCTCTGCCGCACCGCCGTTCCTGATCCTCTACGCGGGTGGTGAGAAGCGAGCACTCCAGCGGCAGGCCCAGGTGCTCGCCCACGCGCTCGCCGCCGCAGGCGTGGAGCGTTCGCTGGTCGTGGTGCCGGGCGAGAGCCATTCGCGCATGGTGCTCACGTGCAGCAGGCCCGACAAGCACTCGGTGCCGGCGATACTCGCGTTCATCAAGGCTCACACACCGGACGAATAGGACCGTTCGCCCGCGAGCACCGGAAGCCGGCGCCGCGCGCTACTCGGCGTCGTCGTCCGCGCCTTCGTCGTCGTCGCTGCCCGGCTCGCTGCGCAGGTTCGCGAACGGCAGCGCGCCGTAGTGCCGCTCGAACTCCGCGAGCATGCTTGATCCGACATCCGCCAGGTCCTCCAGTCCATCGCTCGCACGCCACGCCACCACCAGCCGGCTGGCTTCGCCCAACTGCCAGATCAGCCGGCCGCCCCAGTGGGCGACGACCTTGCCGTGGCCGAAGCGCAGGTAACGCTTGATGCGCTGGCGCAAGCGCGAACGCACACCCGGCCCCCGGGCGCGACCGATGTAGAGCACGCTCGCGTCCGGCACCCAGTGCTCGGCGAGCTCTTCAAGCGAGAGCGCGGGCTGCTTGCCGCGCCACACGGGAGCCGAGCTCTTGGCGCGGAACTGATGTGGTGCCGAGCCGCGTGTCAGGACCACATACACGCCGCGCTGGTTGGGCACGCTCTGGCACGCATCCGAGTGCAACTGGCCGATGGTGAGGAAGCCCTCGAAGCCGGCGGCTTCGAGCGAGGCGATGGAGTCGGGAGGGATCATGCGCGCGAAGGTAGCATGGGACTTGGCCCTACGTGCTGCGCTCATGCTCGCGGGCTGTCACCGGGTCAATGCGCCGGTGTCATCCCGGACTCACGCGCCTGACCGGTCTCCCACCAGACCCCGAAGTCCGCGACGGGTAGGGAGACATGCCTGGCCAGATTGGGTGCGACTCGCGACAAGTCGGCGTCCGACTCGAGTGTCAAGCCCGCGAGCGGGTCCTGCCCCAGGACCGCGGTGATGTGTGCTC
>JANNWR010000099.1:0-3887 GCA_031408715.1 bacterium | reverse complement strand
CCCAGATCGACATCATCGATGCCGTCCAGCCGTGCGAGGTCGTTCACCAGCGGCTGCCACGCCGATTGCGCGGCGATGCGCGCCAACTCCGGCGCACCCGGCAACTCCTGAAGGAACACGAACGCCGTGCCGAGCGCGAAGCGCGCCAGCGTGCCGCGGGCATCCTGGGTCGCACGCGTCACACGTGCCTCGCGGCTCGCCGTCAACACCTGCTGCAGCGTGGTCTCGTCGCCGCACGCCGCCTTCCAGCGCGTCTCGATGGCCTTGGCGCGCTCGGGGTCGGCCGCGCGCAGCACTTCACTCACCAGCGCATAGCGGTCGAGTTCGCCCTCGGGCACGTACGATGTCCACACCACGCGTGCGCGCTTGTGCAGCGGCGTGCGCTGGTGTGCCAGCGTGCTGCCGTCTTTCGTGGACACGATCTCGTGGTCGATCTCGAAGTCCACGTCGCGCACGCGCGCCACGACTTCGATCGGCACTTCGACCCAGCGCGTCTCGGTCTCACCCGCGGCGTTCTTCTGCACGATGCGGCGCGCGACGTGCTCGCGGAAGTACTGCAAGTTGGTCTCCGACTTGACCGGCCCGAGCGAGCCCAGCACGACACGCTGCGCGCCAGCCTTGCGCGCCAGTTTCACGGCGTCGGCGCGCGACAGGTGCGCCAGTTGTGCGACGGTCATGCGCGAGTCGATGGCGTCGGCACCCAGCACGCGCGTGAAGCGCGCCTGCGGCGCGGCCACCTCGTGCATCGCTGCGTCACGCCAGTGGTCGGCGACGTCCTGGCCCACGCCCACATCGCCCCAGGCGCACGTCACAGGCATCACGGCAACACGCGTCAGTGCCTTCTCGTAGGCAGCGTCGGCGAGCTTGGCAGCATCGCGCCACGGGTCTTCGAATCGACCGCATTCCATGAAACGGTCGTACGCCAGCTTGGGGCGCATGGCGGACATGGCTTCACGCCCCGCCACGTAGTTCCGGCGTGCCGCCGAACGGCGCAGCGCGCGTTCGGCGTCGCTCCACGCGGGTGTCACGGCGAGCGTGGTGTAGTGCGCGGCATTGCCGCGGAAGTTGACGAACTCCAGCACTTGTTCGGCGGCGCGCATGCTGTCGACCGCCGCGAGTGCGGCGATGCGGCGCTGCCAGTCGTCCGAGATGGCGGCACCTGCGGCAGCCGCGGCATCCCGCGCGCTCGGGTTCAGTGGTTCGCGGTCGAGTGCGCGCGTGGCCAGCTGCCAGGCGCGCCACATGTCACCACTGGCGAGCTTCTGCTGGCTCTTCTCGGCCATCTTGGTGGGGCCGGCACAGCCGGTGAAGACGACGGCCATCGCGCACAGCGTGGCGATGGCGAACATGCGACGGAGCATGAGCACCTCCATGTGGGACCTCTGAGGTCATCGGACCTCACGGGGCGTCGCAGTTATCGGCCGCAGGCGGCGCCGGCATCACCTCGGGCTTCGGAAGCGCGTGGGCGGCGGCCCGCGGGTCGCGTGCGGCCGCAGGTCGTGCGACAGGCGGCCCCTCGGAGTCGAGAAGCCGAAGGGTCATCGTATGCGCGCGCGGCGGCGCGCCCGTCCAGGCCTCAGCGAACCCAGGCGAGCCTTGTCCGCCTCACGCCCCACGGCGTCACCAGTCGGACCAGATAGACACCCGCGCCCAGCGTGCGGCCCTGCTCGTCGTGGCCATCGAACGTGCACGTGCTGGCCCCGGCTGGTAGCACCGCCGAGCGACCCCACACACGCCGGCCGCTCACATCGATGATCTCGAGCCGTGCGCTGCCAGCCTCGGGTAGTGAGAAGTGCAGTGTGGTGCGTCCGCGCGCCGGGTTCGGCATCGGTCGTGCGAGCGCAAGGATCGCCGGGCCCGAGGGCACACCGACATTGTCGATGATCGCGAACCGCGCGGTGCTCTGTGCGATGCCGATGTTGCTCGCCGGGTCGTAAGCCGTCACACGCACGAGCGCGCTGTCGGTCGGGGACGCCGGCACGAGCCAGTTGTAGCTACCCGAGTTCGCCAGCGCACGCGCGACCGGCAGCCACGGACCGGTCGTGTCGTGCGCCGACCACTCCACCGTCACCGAGTCGACGGCGGCGTTGTCGGTCGCCGTCCAGGTCACCGCGTGCGTCGTGTTCACATCCCAGATCTCGCCGCCGACCGGCGCGGTCACGGCCACACTCGGCGCCTGCACGTCGGCGAACGAAGCGATCGCGGTCTTGTTGGCGTCGACCACGATGCTGGCCGGGTTCGTGGTGCCTGTGACATCACCGCTCCAGCCCGTGAACGCCCAGCCCGGGAGCGGCGCGGCCGTGAGTTGCACGCTGGTGCCGAAGCCATAGAAGCCGGTCGGGCTCTGCGGGCTGCGGTTGATCACGCCCGAGCCGACGATGTTGGTCGAGAGCAGGTACTGCTGGACCGCGAATGTCACGGCCACCGTATGGTTCGCCGTGACGTTGTTGAACGTCACGCTGGGTGGCGTGCCCACCGAACTGCCGTCCACGAGTACATCGGCTGTGAGGAACTGGGCCGCGGGGGTGATGGCGATGGTCAGGTTTCCGCCCTGTGCCACGCCGGTCGTGCCGTTGGGCGACACCGCGCCGCCACTGCCGGCCGAGGCGGTGACCAGCCAGCGAGAGACCGTGAAGCTACCGTCGCTGGCGTCGGCGGCCGAGTTGTTCGCTGCATCGCGTGCCGTGGCGCGCACGCGCACGTTGCTGCCGGGGGCATCGGGCACGGTCCAGCTGAAGCTGCCCGTGTTGGCGAGCGCGTTCGCGATCACGTTGGGAAACGTCGCGCCGCCGTCGCTCGACCACGCCAGGTCGACCGCGGTGACGCCAACCGCATCGGTCGCCGTCCACGTGATGGCGTGCAGCGAGCCGGCCTTCCAGTCTTCAACAAGGAGGCCATTGGGGGACGTCACGGTGACGATCGGCGGCGTCACGTCGCCTGCCGGCGCGGGGCGTCGCGTCGCCCACAGCGTGGCGTTCATGAACAGCACACTGTCGGCGACCTCGGCCCAGCCGTCGAAGATATTGTTGTTGCCGGGCTGTGCCGAGCCGTCGTCAATGGGAGAGCTATCGCCGCAGAAGAACACGCGGCCGCTGCCGTAGCGAGCAGACGCCGCCATGATGCCGGTCGTGCTCGACTGCGACAGGCCGGTCATCCACACCTCGCCACGCACGGTGGGATTCACTTCGGGATGGATGGTGAACGTCGTGCCGTTGTGGAACGCGAGGGCTACGACGTTGCCCTCGGGGCCGCGCGTGACGCTGTCGCTCGGGGCGGCGTTCACGTTGCTCGAGGTCTGCACGATGTTGGCGTTGGCGTCGCCCGTCGTGCCCCAGTGCACGCCGAACTCGAACGTCGGGTCAAAAGCGTTCCAGGACTTGGGCGAGTCGATGCCATCGCCATTGCGGTCCGAGACGTCGTGGTCGCCGATGGCGATCAGCCCGCCGCCATCGCGCACGAAGCTCTTGATGGCTGCAGCCTCTGCGGCGGTGAACAGGTTGTTGGGTTCGGGCACGATGAACACGTCGAAGTTCGACAGGTCGAGCGGGTTGCCGGCGTTGCCATACGTGATGGCCGTGGTGTTGATGGTCACCGTGAAGCCGCGCTTCACCAGGTCGACTCCCCAGGACGAGATCGCGCCGAGCCAGTAGGTGCGTGGTGTGGAGGGCACGATCGCGGCCTGGGTCGGCAGCGGCGTGGGCTGGTCGGTGTCGATCGTCCAGTCGGCGTTGCCTGCGGTCTCGAAGTGGAAGTTGTCGAACAGGACGCGCTTGGCCGCCGCGGCCGGGGCGGCAAGAGACGTCAGCGCGAATGTCGCGACGAGCAGCGTGGCGAGCGTGGTGCGGATCGACATGAGCGGAGGCCTCGGGGGTAGGGCGCGGGTGTGG
>JANNWR010000098.1:0-1632 GCA_031408715.1 bacterium | reverse complement strand
CGCGGTTCACGAACCTCATGCCGGTGTCGTTGTTGAACATCGCCATGGGCATCCACAACAGCGACTTGGGCAACCCCAAGATGCTCGCCGGCAGGTCCTGCTTCGACAACGCCAGCGTGCCCTGGCCCTGCGGGTCCTCTGCGGCCGACAGATGATTCGCCTGGTGTACGAGTCCGCGCCCCAGCTCCGAGCCGGTCGCGAAGCAATCGATCCAGCCCACCAGGTAGTCCGAGGCCGGGATGCGTTCGACGAACGTGTCGAACATGTTCGCAAGTGACTTGCTGACGAACGGGCGCACGCGCAGCTGGCCGGAGTCCAGATGCTTCATCTGCAGTTTGACGCGCGTCACCGCGCCCAGCAGGCCGAGTCCGCCGATCACCGCGCGGAACAGTTCGGGCTCCTGCGTGCGCGACAGCGTCTTCTTCTCACCCGCCGCCGTGAGTAAGTTGAGTTCCAGCACGTGGTCGCCAAACGGACCGACCTTGAAACAGTTCTTGCCATGGATGTTCATGCCCACGCAGCCACCCATCGTGGGGAACATGGTGCCCGGCACCACGGCAGGCCACCAACCCTGCGGTAACGCGAAACGCCAGAGATCGGCGATGCTGGCGCCACCCTCGGCCTCGATCACACCGGTGGCCTTGTCGAAGCTCAGGATGCGGCGCATGCCGCGGCCGTCGATGGCGAGCTGGCCGCTGTTCAACGAGGCGTCGCCGTAACTGCGTCCCGCGCCTCGGAACGACACCTGCATGCCCTCGGCACGCGCAGCAGCGAACACCGCCGCCATCTCGTCCACGCTGGCCGGACACACGGAGCGCGACAGCGCGCGCACGGAACCACCGAAGCCATCGAGCACGCGGTACGCTGCCGAAGTGCGCAGACTCATCTAGATGTTGACGCGCCGGAACAGGAACGACGGGATATGGCGCAGGATCATCGCCACCAGCCACCATTGCGCGGGCACGAACACGCTGGCGCTGTCGCCGCGCCGGGCAGCACTCAGGATCAGCGATGCGGCCTTCTCGGCCGAGATCACCATGGGCTTCCGCTCGATCGCCGTGGTCATGGGCGTATCGACGAAGCCCGGCTTGACGGTGACGATGTTCACGCCCGCGCGCGAGGCCTTGTTCCGTAGGGCTTCGAGCCACGTCGTGAACGCCGCCTTCGACGTGGAGTAGCCCGGGAACGTCCGCCGGCCGCGTTCACCCGCGATGCTCGAGATGCCGATGACCGTCCCGGCGCGCCGCGCCTCGAACATGGCGACCACCGGCGTGGTCCACGCCATCGCGCCCAGCAGGTTCACTTCGATCTGCTCGCGATCGCGCACGAAGTCGTACTCGCCTTCGCCGGGCGTGTGCATGATGCCGGACGCGTACACGAGCAGGTCCAGTCCGCCCAGCTGGCGGGTGAGCTGGTCGAGCACGGCCGGCACGGTGTCGTAGTGCGTGACGTCGTGCTTGCAGACGATGGCCGAACCGCGGTCCGTGGCGGCGATGGCGGCGGCGACCTTCTGCAGCTCGTCCTCGCGGCGCCCGAGCAGCGCGACCGCACAACCGTCGGCGGCGAGTTGGCGGGCGATCTCGGCGCCGATGCCCGAACTCGCTCCGACGACGATGGCGTGACGGAACACCA
>JANNWR010000097.1:0-2813 GCA_031408715.1 bacterium | reverse complement strand
CGCGCCCTGCACCGGCTGGGGGCCATTCTCGGACTGTTCTGGCGCACCCCGGGGGCTGAAGCCTGGCCGGCCGAGGTGCTGGCCCTGGCCGAGGCCCGGGAGGCAGCCCGGGCCGCCAAGGACTGGAAGCAGTCCGACGTGCTGCGTGACCAGCTGGCCGCGCTGGGGGTGCTGGTCGAGGACTCGGGTCAGGGGCAGAAGCTGAAGAAGAAGTGAACCCCGCCGGGGGGCTGGGTGTTCCAAAGGGGAGTCCGGCAACAGACCAGCGCGGCGCGGCCTCAGAACAATTCCCTTGCCTGCCCCGAACGGGGAGGACTAGCCTTGGAATCGACCCGGGCGATTGCAGGCCGCAGAATCGAATGAAGGGAC
This sequence comes from bacterium, assembly GCA_031408715.1. Classification (GTDB taxonomy): domain Bacteria; phylum Eisenbacteria; class RBG-16-71-46; order RBG-16-71-46; family RBG-16-71-46; genus JAIOPA01. The sequence goes on along the minus strand of JANNWR010000097.1, from coordinate 2,444 downwards.
CCCCCGTATCCACCCCTTCACGATTCCACGGCATGCACGTTCGGGTTTTTTTGACCGCCTGCACGAAGAAATTGTCCCGTCGGGCGGATTTTGTACCGGGAAAAGAGCAGAAAGGGCACATGCGTCGTCAATCGAAGAACCAACTGTGGATCCTCCTCCTCATGCTCTCCCTCCTCGGGACGGGTATGGCGACGGCTCCGCGGGCTGTCTGGGCGGATGTGATGCCCGGCGAGTCCCCGCCGCCACCGCCTCCGGAACAAGGCGTGGGAGATCCTGACGATCCCGGTCGTGGCGGGGCCCAGCGTCCCGGCATGAACCGAGGTGGTGGGTCGTCGACCCGTTCGGTGCCGCAGGGCGTTGTGACGCTGCGCACGAACCGGACAACGGCATGGGTGTGGACGTTCCGTACAGCTTTTTCGACCGTGTTCCGCGCGTTCTTCCGCTTCTGACGCCCAGCGTCAGAGCGGGAGAACTGCGGACTGGGATCGGGTTTGGAACCGTGGCCTGAATGCCGCGGTTCTGGCTCAGTGAGTCATCGTTCGACCGGAGAATCGGCGTGTTGATGGACGACCGAGAGAAGATCGCGTCACTCGAAAGGCGACTCGTCGAGCGCCCGGCCATGCCGGATGCGCTGGTCGAAGACCTTGAGATGCTGGCAGATCTGTACCTCCAGGCGGACAGCTACCTGCCTGCACTCGAGACCATCGACCGGCTCTTGTCACTGCCGGCGGCACGCAGTCTGTCGCCGGCGCGCCGGGCCGCTATCGAGCTCAAGACCATCGATGCTCGGCTCCAGAAGGGTGAGCCGGTCGCGGCGATCGCGCAGGCGCGTGAGGCGCTGCGTTCGTTGCCGGCCGAACTCACGCTCGTGCGCATCAAGCTGAAACTTCATATGGCGCACGGCCTGCTGCACGTCGGGCGGATCGAGGAGTCGCGGGACCTGTCGCATGAATCGCTGCGGCTGGCCGAGGCTTCGGGCGATCTGGCGCTGTGCGCACTGGCGCTCACCATGCGCATGCGAACCGCCTACCGCGAGGGCGACCTGTCGCTCGCTCGCGAGTCCGGCGAAGAGGCCATGGTGTTGTTCCGCCGGCTGGGAGATCTCTCCAACGTCGCGCAGGTCCGCAACACGCTGGCGCTCATCTACAAGCAGTACTGCGAGTGGGAGTCCGCGATCGCCCATCTCGGCGGCGCGCTGGCGTACTTCCGCGAGACCGGCCAGTTCGCCGAGTCCGCGACGCCACTGCAGAACCTGGGTGTCGTCTACCAGAAGATGGGCGACTGGGACCGCGCCGCGGAACACTATCGCGCCTCCGAGAGCGCCTGGGTCAGCGTCGGGAAGGACTTCCCGCTGGCGCGCGTGCACATCGGGCTCGGCAATGTGGCCCGCCTGCAGCGCCGCTTCCCCGAGGCCGAGACACACCTGCTCACCGCCCTCGAGCGTGCGCGCCGTCACGGCGCGAACCGCGAGGAGGTGCTCGCACTCGAGTTCCTGGGCGAACTGGACTTCGACCGTGGTCGTTCTGAAGCCGCCGTCGCGCGCTATCGCGACGCGCTGGCGCTCGCCGAGCGCACCGCGCCCGAGGGCGATCTGATCGTCGAGATCGAACGCCGTCGCGCCGAGGCGCTGTGTGCGATCGGCCGGCTCGATGACGCCGACCGCTCGCTCGATCGCGCGCTGCGCCTGGCACGGCTCACCGACGACCGCCTGGAACTGGCGATCGCGCACCGCGTGGCGGGTGACCTCGCCATGGCGCGTGGCCGCCGGCTCGATGCGCGCGAGAGCTGGGACAAGGCGGCCGTGCTCCTGACCGCCTGCCGCGAGCGCTACGAACTGGCGCGCGTGCACCTGCTGCTGGCCCGCCATACCGACGACCCGCGCGCGGCGCGCTCGTACGCATTGCGGGCCTGCGCGACGTTCGCCGAACTGGGTAGCACGCACTGGCAGGATCAGGCCGAGGCCGAACTCACTCGTCTCATGGGTCCCGCACCCGTCACCGCGCCGACGCGTACCGACTCGCTGCTCGGCAAGCGTCACCGCGCGCCTGGGCTGGTCGCCTGTTCTCCCGGCATGGCCACGGTCGAGCGCCTGGCGCGCCGGGCCGCCGCCACCGAGCTGTCAGTGCTGGTCACGGGCGAGACCGGGACGGGCAAGGAACTCGTCGCGCGCACCATCCACTCGCAGTCGCCGCGCGCATCGCGTCCGTTCCTCGCGGTCAACTGTGGCGCACTGCGCGCCGATCTGGCGCTGTCGCAGCTGTTCGGGCACCGCAAGGGCGCGTTCACCGGCGCGCACGCCGAGGGCGTGGGGCTGGTCGAGGCCGCGCACGGCGGAACGCTGTTCTTGGATGAAGCCGGCGAACTCCCGCTCGACGTGCAGGTCACGCTGCTGCGCTTTCTGGAGGCCGGCGAGTACCTGCGTCTGGGCGAAACCACCGTGCGTC
>JANNWR010000096.1:0-2680 GCA_031408715.1 bacterium | reverse complement strand
GATTCGTGCCGTCGCCACCGTCGACTGGCGTCAGCCGGCGGGGGTTGTCGACACGCAGCACCGAGATGTCGTTCCGGAAGCTCGACAGCCCGCCGCCCGCCTGCATCATGAACTTGTCGTGCCGGTAATCCGCCACCAGGTCCACGTCCAGCATGGTCTGGTCGATCGGCTCCGGGTTCTCGAGCGCGGTGCTGAAGCCGAAGGACATCGCGTACGGCTTCAGGCCGTCGCGCTGGCGCATCGTACTCTTCGCCTCGAGCTGCCAACCCTTCGCCGGGCGATACCGCACTCGCGCATTGCTGACGTTCGTCGTGAAGCCGAGCGGGATGAGTTCCGCCGTCTTCAGGAAGTCCTGCATGCGCTGCGTGTACGTGCCCGGGATCAGCTGGTTCCGGCCCTGCAGCGAGTCCGGCAGGATGAACACGCCCGGGGAGGATTGCAGCCAACCCCAGCGTGCCACCTGGCTGAACAGGTGCGGCACTTCTTGATAGCCAAGGTCGACGCGGAAGCGCACGCCATTGGCGTACGTCGCCTTGGTCGACTGATCCGAGGACAGTCCGTTGACACCCTGCAACTGGAGCAGGTTCCGGCCGGACCAGCGCTCGACCAGGAATGACTCGAGGAATCCGCCACGGCGCAGTTCGCGGAACTCCTGGAACTTGGCTTCATTCCTCGACTGGGTCCACCACTGCGACCCGAACGTCGCTTCACTCGTCTCCCCGGCATGCACCACCGGGATCGAGGCGCTCGCAAGCATGATGCACGCGAGCGCAGCTTTGACTGCGTGACTCTGCGTTGCCATGAGCGTCCTCCTATCTCAGGAAATACTTGCCCGAGGGGTGATTGGAACCATGCACCTGGCTGTGGCAGTTGGTGCAGGACCGGTTGAACGTGCGGTTGCCGACGAGATCGCGGTTGTCGTACGAGTTGCTGGGGTGCCGCGTCTGGATGTGGCAGCGCTGGCACAGGTACGGCTTTTTGCTCGCCAGCACCTTGTCGTTGTTGGAGCCGTGCGGCTGGTGGCAGGTCATGCAGTTCTCACGCACGGGTGCGTGTTCCCACAGCATGGGTCCGCGCTTGTCGGCGTGGCACTTGAAGCACAGGTCGTTCGCCGTGGCGGCCCGGAGCATCTTGGGGCCGGGCGATCCGTGCGGGTTGTGGCAATCCGAGCACGACATCCCGCCTTCCCGCAGCGGCATGTGACCGGAACGAGCCAGGCCCTGCTTCTTGTCCTTGTGGCAGGTCACGCACAGGTCATTGGGCGACTTGGCCGACAGCAGCTTCGAGCCACCAGCACTCTTCGGCGAGTGCACCGAGTGACACAACACGCAGCTCACACCCTTGCGGGAGTGCGCGCTGTGCTTCCAGTAGAACTGGTCGCCGCTGGTGTGACATGTCTGGCAGCGCGCATCGGCCTCGGCCGCGGGGATCTTGTTCAGCGCCTTCATCGTGTGGAATCCGGCATCGGTCGTGTCACCGGCGGCGGCCACATGCTGCGAGGCATTTCCGTGGCAGGACTCGCAACCGGGATCCGCGCCGAGCACGGCGCCATCCAGCTGCGCGCGACCGTGTTGGCTGGTCTGGAACTCCTTCCAGCGATCTTCGTGGCAATCCTTGCACGCCTCCGAGCCTGCCTTCTTGGACTCCGTCGCATTGCCTGCTGGCGCTTGAGTTGCCGCCAGCGAGAGCAACGAGGAGCCAACGAGCAGGAGCGAGACCACCAAGCCTCGTCGCACCGTCATCCTCACCCTCCGTTGTGGGGAAACCGGGCTCCCGGGATGGAGGTCGGGGGCCGAAAAGCTCTGCGGGTGTCCGACCTTTTCACAAGGCGCGGACACCCGCAGGTTACGACATACGTCAAGCTTCAGCGCGATGGTCCAGTGGTATACCCATTACTGGAGTGCGACAACGATCGCTCGTTGATGTACTCGGGATGGCGCGACACGAAGAGCGCCACTTGCAGGCGGTCCTGAAGTGCCAGCTTCCGGAGCACGTGACCGATGTGCTTCTTGACCGTCGGCTCGCTCACGTCGAGCGCGGCCGCGATTTCCTTATTGGAGCGGCCTTCGGCGAGCAGCGTGGCGACTTCCATTTCCCGGGGGGATAACGGACGGCGTTCGTCCCTCGGCGTAGCGGAGTTGTCGAACTCGTGGAAGCCCTCACCACGCGTGACACGGATCAGCGCTTCGCGCAGCCGTTCGGGGCCGGCGTCCCGGCGGAGCGTGCCGTCGGCACCGCACTCGGCGGCGAGGTCGAGGCAATCCGCGACCGTCGCACGCAGGGTCGAGTCCATGCGGCCGGCCGCGGTCGCACGTTCGATGGCGAGCATCGAGGCGCACGTCCGGCGCGGACGCTCGGCCAGCGCGATGATTTTCTGGCCCGGGACTTCGTTGCGGAGCTGGATGACGGGGTTGGCTGCCTCGGAGGGGAGAATCAAGGACAACAGGACCACGTCGGGTGACAAACGGCGGCAGACCTCTGCCGTTTCGGCAGTCGTGACGGTCTCGCCGACGACTCGGAACTCGGGCCAGCTGGCGATCAGGTGAGTCAGTGCGACGCGGTCCAGAGTGACATCATCGGCGACCACGACGCGGATCGGCGTGCCGCGGCCATTGTGGCCGTTGGGGTTAGCCGGGTCGGGCGAAACGGGGTACTTGGGTTCCACAGTCAGCTCCCAGGT
>JANNWR010000095.1:0-2758 GCA_031408715.1 bacterium | reverse complement strand
AGGAACAGGTGCGCGTGGCCCTCGATGAGCCCGGGCATCAGCGTGCGGCCGGCAAGCACCACGCGCTCGGTGCCGTCGGGCACACGCAGTGTGTCCGCGCGGCCGACGGCCACGATGCGCTTGCCCTGGACGAGCACGACCCACCCGGGCTGCGGCGCGCTGGCGAGGCCATCCCACACCGCGTCGGGCACGAGCAGGATGGGGCGCGAAGCCGGCTCTCCGTGTGCCGGGCGTTGCGACACCATGAATATCGCCGCGAGTAGAGCGGGCATCAGCCACGCGAGCGCGCGGGCGCGGAACATCGACGGAGCGAACATGGTGGAGCGGCCTCCGGTGACGAACAGGTCGCGGCGTTCGCATGCGCGCCGCGGACATCAGCATAGGACAGTGCCGAGCGCGCTGTCAGCTTCCTCAGCCACGCCCGCCAGTGAGCCGCGCAGCTTCGGGTAGTGCGCGCAGCCGGAGCATGGCGAACACGCCCACGACCGGCCCCGGAGCCAGCGCCAGGAACGCGGCCTGCCAGCCGCCGAGTTCGCGTAGCCACGGCACCAACCACAGCGTGGCCACGGTGAGCACGAAGCCGAGCGCCAGCTGCAGCGTGAGCGCGGTGCCCACATAGGCGGGATCGGCGAGTTCGGTGACCATGACCGAGAACTGGGCCGAGTCCGCGATGACGCTGGCGCCCCACACCAGCGCCAGTATGAGCACGACCGGCAGCGGTGCAGTGTTGAAGCACGCCAGCGCGAGTGCGCACGAGCCCGACACCGCCATCGCCAGCGCCGCGCTGGTGGTGCGCCCGACGCGGTCGCTGTAGACGCCCGCCCACCACGAACCCGCGAAACCTACGCCCATGACCGCGAACGTCCACAACTCGGCCGTGCGCGCGCCGTGGCCGTCGGGCGTGGCCATGCGGCTCGCCAGGAACACACCGACCCAGCCCCACATGGCGTACAGCTCCCACATGTGGCCGAAGTAGCCGATGCACGCCAGCCGCACGCCCCGATCGCGGAACACGCGGCCGGCCTGCGACGGGTCGAAGCGCGCGCGCGGGAACGGGTACGGGCCCTCGCGCACGAGTGTGCCGCCGATGAGCGCGCCCGCGACGGTCGACGCCGAGGCCGCGAACACGGCGTCGCGCCAAGCGAGGTCGCCGAGCCCGAGCACGAGGTGAGGCGACGCCGAGCCGAGCGTGAGCGCGCCCACCATGATGCCGAGCGCACGGCCGCGGTCCTCGCGGAACCACGTCGCCATGAGCTTCAGCCCCGGTGGGTACACACCGGCGAGGCAGACGCCGGTGAGCGCACGCCACAGCAGCGCGTCGTGCAGGCCGGTCGCACGACCGAACATGGCGTTGGCCAGGGCAGCAGCGACCGCACTCACCACGAGCACATGGCGCGCCGGGACCACATCGAGCAGGTTGGTGAGCGCCGAAAGCAGTGCGCCGGCCACGAAGCCCAGTTGCACCGCGATGGTGAGCCATGCGCCCTGCGTGGGCGAGAGCTGCCAGGCTTCGCGCAGGGGCCCGAGCACGGCGGTGCCCGAGAACCATGTGCTCATGCCGAGCAGCGTTGTGAGCGCCAGCCACAGGAGTGCGAACCAGTGCGCGCGCGGCGGCGGGGACGAGGCCGGCGTCACTTCACCTGCAGCACGGCTCCGAGCCGGAAGTCCTTCACCGAGACGAACGTGGCGGCGTTGAACTGTGGCGAGAAGGTGCGCACCAGGATGGTGAACTGGCCGTCCCCGGTCAGTTGGGTGCGGAGCGCCGCGGGCAGGTGCAGCTTCGCCGCGCCTTCCGCCCAGTCCACGCGGTGCGACTGCCCGGGTTCCAGGTGCAACGTCCACCAGAACACGTTCTCGGTGCCCACGAACGTGTAGGTCGGGCTCATCGCGATCTCGATGTCACCCGCTACCACCGGCACGAATGGACCGTCGAGCGGATTGGCGAACTCACCCATGAGCGTGAGCTCCTGCACGTCGCGGATCCGGCCGGCGTGATCACGCCACTGCGGCAACTGTGTGAGGTCGAACTCCAGCACGGCGATCCCGCCGCCGGCGTTGAAGAACTCCGAGGTCCGGACCGGCGCCGCCACCAGCAGGACCTGACGCGAACGCAGACCGCAGCCCGACGACAGCATGCCTGCCAGCACCAGCAGCAACAACGTGCGTGGCGCCCCGCTCTTCAAGTCGCGTTCGGACCGCGCCGCGATGCTCGCCACGATGAGCGCGTTCAGCAACATGAACAGCGCCAGCGGCACCATGCGCACCGCCAGCCCCGCCGCCATGGGCCAGTCGCGCGGCAGCGGCGGTGCCATGCCGGCCATCAGCATGCTCCAGGGTGCCGCCAGAATGGCGGCGAACATCGTGCCGGTGCCGGCGTGGCCCACCACGGTCTCGACGAGCATGGCGATCAACGCCAGCAGGCCGACGAGCAGATACCACAGTGCGGCACGCCGCCCCCATAGCGTCATGGATGGCGGTGCGGGCTCGGCGATGGCTGTGGTCGTATCGGTTGCGGTGACGTCTGGCGGAGCGGTCATCGTGACCGGCCCCGTCGTCTGACGGCGCTCCACCACTGGTTGCGACGGATCAGTCATGCAGCCCGCCGGGCACCTTGTCGGTACCGTTGGCGATGCGATCGTTCCACGACTCGAACGGCTTGCCGCGCGTGTCGTCCACCATGGTGATGCACTCCGGCACCGGGCAGACGTGCGCGCACAGGTTGCAGCCCGTGCACTCGTCCCGTGGGTGGACTGGGACG
>JANNWR010000094.1:0-1677 GCA_031408715.1 bacterium | reverse complement strand
GTCGGACGATCACACCACGAGCGTCACGATCACGTCGCTGTCCACCGACGGCAAGCTGCTCATGTACGGCGTGCGCAAGGGCGGCGAGGACGAACTCGAGTTGCACCTGTATGACGTCGACAAGCGCGCCGAGGTCCCGGGCGGCGGGCTGCCCAAGGCGCGCTACTTCGGCGTGTCGTTCGACAAGATGAAGTCAGGGTTCTGGTATTCGCGCTGGGCGGCCGATGGCTCGCGTGTGCGCTTCCACAAGTTGGGCACCGACGCGGCGAGTGATCCGCTCGTGTTCGGCGACGGCCTGGGGCCGACCGAGATCCCCGGCGCGACGCTGAGCGACAACGGCCGCTGGCTGCTGATCCGGGTGTCGGTGGGTTCGTCGGGCGACAACACGCGCTACTACATCAAGAACGTCGAGAAGAACGGCCCGCTCGTGACCATCGCCGACACATTGCGCTCGTCGATCGCCATCGACATGGCCGGCGATCAATTGGTCATCCTCACCAACTGGGGCGCACCCAACCGCCGCGTCATGCTGGCCGACGCCGCCAAGCCGCAGCCGCAGTACTGGAAGCCGCTCGTGCCCGAATCGGAAGACGCCGTCATCGAGAACGTCTCGCTCGTGGGCGGCCGCGTGTTCGCGTCGGTGCTGCAGAACGTCTCTTCCAAGCTGCGTGTGTATGGCCTCGATGGCACGGCCGGCGGTGAAGTGCCCCTGCCGGGCATCGGCAGCACGGGCGGCATGAATGGCGCATGGGACAACTCGGTGGGCTACTTCCAGTTCATGTCGTTCCACATGCCGCCGACGATCTTCCGCTATGACATCACCACCGGGAACGCCAGTACGTGGTGGAAGTCGCCCGCGCCGTTCCCGACCGACGCGTTCGAGGTGCGCCAGTTCAGCATCCGCAGCACGAATGGCGCCAAGGTCCCGTTCTTCGTGGTGGCGCGCAAAGGCACGCCGTTCGATGGCAGCAACAAGGTGCTCATGGGCGGCTACGGCGGTTTCAACGTCAGCGTCACGCCGGCATTCAGCCCGTTCATCGCGTCGTGGCTCGACCTGGGCGGTATGTACGTGTCGACGAACCTGCGCGGCGGCTCCGAGTTCGGCGAGGCGTGGCACAAGGACGGCATGCTCGCCAACAAACAGCACACGTTCGACGACTTCCTGTTGATCACGCAGTGGCTGCTCATGCGCGGCTACTGCCTGCGCCAGGGGCTCGCGATCAACGGTGGCAGCAACGGCGGCCTGCTGGTGGGTGCGGCCATGACGCAGCGCCCGGATCTGTTTGGCGCGGTGCTGTGCCAGGTCCCTCTGCTCGACATGTTGCGCTACCAGAAGTTCCTGGTCGCGCGTTTCTGGGTGCCCGAATACGGTTCCAGCGAGAACGCCGAGCAGTTCGACTGGCTGCGTGCGTACTCGCCGTACCAGAACCTGAAGCCGAATGTGAAGTATCCCTCGGTGATGTTCGTGACTGGCGACTCCGACACGCGCGTCGATCCGCTGCACGCCCGCAAGATGGCGGCGCGCATGCAGGCGCTGGGCGGCGAGAGCCCGGTGTTGCTGCACTACGACGTCGCCAGCGGCCACGCCGGGGGCAAGAGCGTCGACAAGGGCATCGCGGACAACGCCGACCTGCTGCAGTTCCTACGCTGGCGGCTGGGTATGGCGCAGCCGGCGCC
>JANNWR010000093.1:0-18903 GCA_031408715.1 bacterium | reverse complement strand
AGCCGCGCCGCCGCTCGATCTCGACGTGCGCGAGTTCCGTGTGCGCGGCGGGCAACTGTTGCTCGACGACATGGCGGCGTTCCGGCGCACCACGTTCGGGCTGGCCACTCGCATGAGCCTGACCGCCGAGCAGGGCGGCACACGCATCGGCACGGCGGGTGAGACCGAGCTGACCCAGCTGGCGTTCGGGCCGCTGAGTGCGGCGCGCGTGAGCGACCTGAACCAGAGCCTTGCCAAGCTCAAGTGGAAGCTGCAGCACAAAGGCAAGTACGACGCCAAGTCGAACCGGCTGGCGCTCGAGTCGCTGGCGTTGGTGCTGGGCAACACAGAGTTCGCGCTTTCGGGCCTGGTCGACAGTCTCGGCCCGCGGGCGCGCTACGACGTGAAGGCGCGCGGCACGAACCTCGACCTTGAGCAGATCCTGTCGTGGGTGTCGGTGGCGGATGCCAACGCGGTGAAAGGCCTGAGCGGCCACGGCACGGTGGCGTTCGATCTCGCGGCGCGCGGCAGTGCCGCCCTCGGATCGATCCCGGTGCTGACCGGCGTGCTCACGATGAAGAACGGTGCGTTCCGTTATGCGGGCGCGCCGGCCGAAGTGAGCGGCCTGACGTTCAGTGCCAACTTCCGGCCCGACACGTTGTTCGTTCCCGACTTGCGCGCCAACGTCGCCGGCCAGCCGCTTGCCGCGCGGCTGCTGGTGTGGAACTTCGTCGCACCGATGGTCGATGGCGCGCTGCGCGGCAATCTGGACCTGGCCGCGATCGCGCCGATGGTGGCACCCGCGGGCACCAAGCTCGGCGGGCGTGCGGTGGTGAACATGAGCGCGCGCGGCCCGGCCGCGGACCCGGGTGCGATGTCCGTCGGTGGCAGCGCGCAGCTGCAGAACGTGACGGTCGAGAGCACGGGGCTGCCGAGCAAGCTCGAGAACGTCAACGGCCGGATCGACTTCCTGCCCGAACGCGCCACCATCCAGCGCTTGAGCGCGCGCGCCGGCAAGTCGTCACTGCAGATCGACGCCAACGTGTCGCGTCCGCTGGCGCTCATGGCCACACCGGGCAAGGTGGCACCTGCCGACGTGGAGTTCTCGTTCCGGTCGTCCTACCTGGACCTCGCCGAGTTGCTGCCGACCACGCCGGGCTCGCCGTTCCTGCCCAACGCCAGCGGTAGTGGGCACGTGTCGATCGACCGCCTGAAGCAGGGCAAGCTCGATGTGACCAGCGTGCTCGCCGACGTCGTGCTGGAACCCGCGCAGCTGTCGTCCCCCAAGTTCTCGCTCCAGGGCTACGGCGGCACGGTGACGGGCAACGCGCGCTTCGACCTGCGCGACACCCGGAAGCCCGCGTACGCGATCCATTCCCAGGTCGATCGAGTGAAGGCCGACGCCATCCTGAGCGCATGGACGCCGGTCAAGGACCTGCTCGTCGGCACGCTCAGCACGAACCTCGACTTCTCGGGCGCGGGCCAGACGCCGGACGACATCAAGCACACACTCACGTTGGTGGGCCTCGCGTCACTCACCGACGGCCGTCTGGGCCCGGGGCCCGCGCTTGAAACAGTGGCGCAGTTCGTGAAGGTGCCCAAGTTCAAGCAGCTCGACTTCGCCAAGCTCGAACTGCCCATACGCATCGAGCAAGGCCGGCTGATCAGTGACCCGGTGGTGTTGAACGGCCCGAGCGGCGAATGGCGGCTGGCGGGTGCGGTCGGATTCGATGGCATGCTCGACTATGCGGTGTCGGTGACGCTGCCGCCCGAGGTGGTGACCGCGGTGGGAGCCAGGAGCGCGCTGGCCGCCGGCGCACTCACCGATGCGCAGGGCCGCATGCTCCTGGACCTGCACGTGAGTGGCTCGTTCAAGTCGCCGCGCGTCAGCTGGGACACCAACGCCATGCGCTTGCGCCTGGCGGGCAAAGCGTCCGAAGCACTGGCCCAACAGCGCATCAAGCTCGAGGCCGCTGCCAAGGAGGCGGCGCGCCAGGCGGTGCTCCAGCGCTTCGGAGCGCAACGGGACTCCGCTTCGAAGCTGATGCCGCTGAACGCCGGCACCGCACGCGACTCAGTGAAGAGCGCAGCGAAGGGACTGCTCAACAGCTTCTTCGGCAAGAAGCATGCACCCGCACCGTTGGTGCCTGCGCCTACCCCCGTCGCGCCGCCCGTGGCGCCACCCGCCACGCCGGCCGAGTCAGCGCCCGATACGACTCAGCACTGAACGGCAGCGCTCAGGCGCCTGTATCCACCGTGGCTTGCGTGTGATCGACTTCCTCGATCCACGCGCGCAACAGGTCGGCGGCACCACGCGCGCTCAGCTCCGCGGCGTTGCCCTCGCCGATCGTGGCGTAAGTCTCGAGCGCGGCGCGCACCTGTGCTTCCGTACCAGGGTCGCGCTGGTGCACACGCAAAGACGCCGACGCCCAGGTGCCGAGCCACGCCGGTTCGGGCGCGCCATCACCGGGGCGCGGATGCAGTCCGCGCGGCGTCCACAGCTCGCGTGTCACGGTTTCCACGAGTCGCGCGCCCAGTTCGGGCGGTAGCAGCATCGGCGGCAGGCTGACCGCGTACAACTGCGACGGCGTCACCCCGCGCAGCGGGCCGGCGTGTGCGTACTCGGGGTACAGGCAGCCGCTCTGGTCGTCCCAGAAGCGCTCGACGTAGGCGCGCTGCAGTTCGCGCCCCCATGCCATGTAGAACGCGGCATTCTCGCGCCGCCCCGCCTGCTTGGCGAGTTGCGACATGGCCACGAGCGCGTGATACCAGAGCGCGTTCAGGTCCGCGCGGCAGCGCGCCGCCAGGCCCTCGCCCGACCACAGGAAGCCGTCGCGATCGCAATGCACGCCATGCCGTGAGCCTGCGCGCAGGTGCTGCAGCACGCCTTCGAGCGCGCGGTAGGCGCCATCGCGCAGGAACATCTGCGTGGCATCGGACTCGCCATCGCGACGCGACAGCAGGTCGACCACGTGCACGAGCCACAGCGACGCCTCGGGGCTCTCGTACTGCGGGAAGCCCTGCGCGTCGAACGACTCGGGCGCCAGCCCTTCGTCGATGTACGCCAGATAACCGCGCGCAATATCGCGCGCCGGAGCAAACGCGCGCAGCGTGATGAGTCCCGCGGCCACACGCAATGCATCGGGTCCGTATTCCTGATGGCGCACCGGATCGGTGAGCACGGACGTGCGGTCGGCGCGCTCATGCAGTGCGTCGTGCATGCGGCTGCCCAACGACAACACGAACAGCGTGTTCGCGACATCAGCCGGCTCGGGTTCAGGCACGACGTCCGGCTTGCGGCCTACGGCGGCCGCTTCATCTGCAGCTTTGCGTGAGGCGTGCGCGGCGGCGGCCCGGCAGGCGGTGTGCGTGGCACCGAACAGCGCCGCAGTCTGCCAGCCGGCGCGTTGATCGCCGAGCGACTGATCGAGCGCATTCAGGCAATCGGCGAGCGTGCGCGCCGGCGGCGTGCCCAGGCGCTGCTCGCCCGCGAGTGCTCGGAACAGCGCTTCTTCGGGCGACGCCACGATGTGCAACACCGAGCCCGGAGCCGTGAGTGCGAACTGGACCCAGCCGGGCAGGAAGGCATCTTCGCTGGCGATGCTGGCGCCGGCATCGGGGTCGCGCATGTCGCAGCCATCGTCGTACGGGTACGCCAGGCCGCGGTGCCACGCGCGTGCGGGCATGAACGCGCCGTTGTGCCACATCGTCAGCGGCGCGTAGCCTTCGACCGTGGCGCAACGCACGCGGCCGGGTACGCCCGAGACCGCGCCGCGAAACTCGGGTGTCTCGGCCTGCAGACCCGCGAGCGCGCGCGCCACCATGAGCGGGGCGACGTGCAGGCGGACCGGCCCGCCCTCGATCAGGCGCCAACTGGCGAGCAATGCGGCGTGCCCCTGGACCAGGCGGTACTCGCGCTCGATCACCCAGCCGTCGCCGCGGAAGCGCCAGCGCGGCCACGGTTGGTCGGCGAATGACTCGAGCACGGGCAGCATGCCGGCGCGCACGGTGAGTGCGGGCGGGCCTTCGCGGCGGGCGGAGAGCGCGAACGCGGGCGTCAGCTCGACCGGGGGTGAGCCTGGCGGGGTGACGCGATCGTCGAAGCGAAGCAACGCGATCGCAGGCAGTTCGGCCCGCGGCCCCACCGAGGGTGCCGCGAGGAGAGCATGCGCACGCCGTGTGGCCGCACCGGACGCGGTACCGCGCGCGAGCGCGCCCCGACCGTCCGACAGTCGCCACGTCCGAGCGCTGGCCTGAAGCAGCGCGGCGAGGACGTCCTGTCCATCCTGCATAGTCCGGCAGGATACGCGCTCATGACGGTGTGGCGCTACCTGCCCGGGCCTTGGGCCGGGAGCGGGAGTACCGCATCGGGGGAACGGGCCGGGCCGGGGCTCGGATTGAAGAACGGACCCAGCGCGAGGGCATCGCGTGTGCCTCGCGCTTGAGAAGCGCGCGATTGCTGCGCGAAGACGTGCCTCAGTGCGGCGCGGGCGGGCGGCGGATCACGGTCGACAGCGGCGTGAGTTCCACGCCATCGAGGCGCTTGGCCGACAGCGCCTTCGCGAGCCAGGGCGCGGTGCGGTCGGTGACGCGCAACAGCACGAGCGCGTTGCCGCGCTTCCTGGCGCGCTCCAGGACCGCGCTCCACGCCACGTCTAGCGTCTTGGGGCTACCGCGCCGTGCTTCGTAGTCGAGCATGACGTCGGGCTCGTCGTAGGCCGCGCCGACGCGCGAGGCGAGCGTGCGGCACACCGAGCGCGGCACGGCGCCGATGTGCAGGAACGGCAGATGCGCGCGGCGCAGCTCGGTGTACACCGCGGTCATGAACGATTCGTCCTGGGTGGCGAACGAGCCCATGAGGTTGGCGACCGCCACGACCGGTGCGGCCAGCTCGATCTCCCGCCGCAACGACTGCTCGATCTTGGCCCCCGTCATGTTCACCAGCAGCGTGGCGGGGCCCGGGTTCACGCGCGGGTAGTTCTCGGGCTCCATGGGCATGAACAGCACGACCTCGCGCTTCTGGTCGCGCGCTGCCTTCAAGGCCGGGCTCTTGCCGGCGCCGGTGGCTGCGACCGCGACGGCGAATGTCTCGGGCCGTGCACAAGCCGCCACCAACAACGACTCGTCCTCGGTGGCGGCGAACAACACCAGTGCGACCTTGGCCGCCGCGGCCGGAGCGTCGTCGTCGGATCCCGGGCGCACGATCTCGAGTTCGTGCGTCGGCCGCCCCGGAACGCCCACCAGCATCGTGACCACCAGCGCGCCGTCGTTCGCGATCTGCTCGCGGCCCGACAACACCACGCCACCGCCGGCTTCGACCGCGCGCGTGACCAGATGGTTCACCATGAGTGGCGCGCCGTCGCGCGGCAGCGTGACCTTCCAGTGCAGGGACGGACCCGTCCCCGCCTCGACCCTGGACTCGACGGCGGAGTGTGCGATGCCGGCGCGCGACAGACCCTGGTCGATCGCTTTTCCGACGATGCGAACGGCGTGCGCGCGGTCGCCCAGCTGGAGCCAGCGCCACACGGCCAACCGCCCGGAGTCGGAAGTCGCCCACGCGAACAGCTCGCCTGCCAGGAAGAGCAGCAGGACACCGGCCGCGACCATGCCGAGGATGAACGGCGCGCGGGACTTCTTTTTGGCTGCGGAGCGTCGTTTGACCATGAAGAGGACTTCGCACACTAAAGAGTGGTGCGCGACAGCGTCAACGGTCCACGTGCCGCGGGACGGGGTTGCTGTCCTGCCGCGTGCGAGCCCGAGCTCGGGCGGTCGCTTTCGGTGGACCGGCAGCGGCCGCGCGCGGCGTGTGCCGCCGCGGTCGACCATGTGGTTCGGGGGGCAGCGACCCAGGACTGCCCCCCGTCGCTGGGTGGGGTGGCCGACCGCCTGTCGCGTATTTCGCAATGCCCATCGGGGGGCAACTATGGGAGGATGGTGCTGGCTCCGGGGCCGGGGAGCTTTTGCACATGCGTGACACTGGCCACATACACCGGTGACACGCTTTTTCATGAGCAAGCCGATGCTCTTGTGTAAGCCCCAGCCGTGGCCGTTGCTGTGGTCGGATCGATGTTCGGGCACCGCTCCCCGAAGAGCCTGCCCGGCGCCTTCACCTTCCGGGAGGTTGGTTCCATGAAGTCGCTGCGACTGCTCGCCCTCGTGCTCCTCGCTACTGCATCCGTCGGCTCCGCCGCTCAGGCCTGCGATGCCACCAAGTCCGCTGCGAACGCCAGTGCCCCGAACAGCAAGACGACCGTCGTGGTCGCCAGCAAGGGCTCCGTGCCATCGGTGCCCATGGACGGTGGTTGTTCCGCCACGCCGATCACCTACAAAACGGCCGCCAACACGCCCAAGGGCGCTGCGGGCCAGTGCACCGCCGAGATGGCCGCCCAGTGCACGCCGGCGATGCGCGCGGCGTGCGAGAAGAACGCCGCGGTCGCCGCGGCCATGGGCTGCAACATGAAGGGCGCGTCGACGACGATGTCGTCCACGATGTCGTCCACGAAGACCGCCGCGATGTCGGGCGGCAAGTGCGACATGGCGCATGGCGCCAGCAAGATGGCGAACGGCGCCAACTGCAGCGCGCATGGCAGCAGCGCCACGACGGCCAACAACGCCGATCATTGCGCGGCCATGAAGAACAGCGCCACCACCGCCTCGAACTCCGATCACTGCGCGGCGATGAAGAACAGCGCCACCGCGGTCGCCGGCATGAAGTGCTCGGCGCACATGAACGCCGTCGCGCACGACTGTTCGGCGTGCGAGGACTGGTCGAGCTGCGAGCAGGACGTGCGCTCGCTCGGCGCCAAGTCGCAGGTCGTCGGCCTCAAGAACGGCGCGATGATCGTGTATACGGCGGAGCGCAAGACGGACGTCAAGGCGCTGCAGAACGTCGTCTCCAAGCGCAACGAGAAGATGGTCGCCGCGCTCTCGGCCGGCAGCGACAAGAAGCTGTGTGACGACTGCAAGCAGCTGCGCGGCGCGATGGCCAGCGGCAAGCTGCATCGTGAAGTCGTGAACGTCGAGCGCGGGTGCATGACGCTGATCACCTCGAACGACCGCGATGTCGTCCAGAAGATCCGCAACATGACGGCCCAGCCGATGGCCGTGCGCTAGACACACACCGAACGCATTCCCACGGGCCGGTTCGCCAACGCGAGCCGGCCCGTGGTGCTTGCGGCCGCTCTCCGGCTCGCGGCGGCGCGACTACGAACCGTTTGGGAGCGTCCGTGTGCTGCTCCGCGGCATGCTTGAAGTCTCGCCGGGCCGCGGTCCCGGGGGTGCCCCGGGCGAGTTGACCATTCCTTCGCTTGGCGCTGGCCCCGGCGAGCGCATACGCTCAACGGTACCGAATGCGCATACCGAAGCCGTCGTTCATGCCCCGCTCCCGGCAGCGGAAGCTGGCGTTGTTGATCCTGGCGGTCGCGCTACCCGCGCTGGCGCTGGCGGGCACCGGCGTGTTTCTCACGCTGCGCGTGGCGCGCCAGGTCGAGGCTGAATCCGCGCGCTACAACTCCTACCTTGCGGAAAAAGTCCTCGAGTCGTTCGAACGTGAACTCATCGAGCAGGTGCGCGGCGCACTCATCACCGCCGAGGCCGTGTCCCGCACCGGCGGCACGCCCGACGAGATCCGCCAAGCACTCGCGGCGCGCGCGCGGCTGTTCGAAGCCCCGCAGTTCGTGCCGCTCGAGGAACTCGAGGGCTACTCGCTCGTCGTGATCGAGAACCAACTGTTGATCTACGGTGCCGATCCTTCCGGCAAGCGCGAGCATCCGTTCGCCGCCATGTTGTTGAATGGTCCGGACGGCTATGCCATCGGCGCCGGCGGCTGGTGGTTCAACCCACGCTCGTTCCTGGCCTCGAACCTGCGCACCGTGGTCATCGACCGTCTGCCGCAGACCCCGCGCATGTACGGCGGCCTCGAGTCCACGCGCCATCTGGCCATCAGCATCTTCGACGACGATGGCCATGAAGTCGCGCACGTGCGCGAGGCCTCGTCGCGGCACACCGCCCGGGCGCAGCCCATGACCGGGCCGTTCGAGGGTTATCACGTCCGTGTCTCGGCCACGCTCACCTCGCCGGTGGCGTTCGCCGACCGGCTGGTGGTGATCGAAGTGGCGTTCATCGCACTGCTCACGCTGGTGATGCTCGGCTCGACGTTCGTGGGCGCGCGCTACATCTTCCGGCAGGTCGAGCTGGTGAACGCCAAGACCAGCTTTGTCTCGAACGTCACGCACGAGCTGAAGACGCCGATCGCGGTGATCAAGCTGGCGGTCGAAACGCTCGAGCTGGGGCGCTACCGAACCGAAGAGGAGCGTGACAAGTACCTGCGCACGATCATGCGCGAGAGCGACCGGCTGACCCAGTTGATCGACAACATCCTCGACTTCTCGCGGCTGGAGGCCGGCCAGCGCACGCTCAACCTGACGCCGGTCGACGTGCGGGACGTGGTGCACAGCGCCATGGAGGGGTTCCGGCTCCGGCTGGAGGACGCCGGGTTCCACTACGAGACCCAGCTTCCGGACACCCTGCCGCAGGTCCTGGGCGACAGCCGCGCGCTTCTCCACTGCCTGCTGAACCTGTTGGACAATGCCGTCAAGTACTCCAGGGAGCGCAAGGACGTCCGGGTGGTGGTCGGGACCCGGGAGGGCATGGTCACCCTGGCGGTGAGCGACCAGGGCATCGGGATCCCGCCCGAGGAGCAGGAGCGCATCTTCGAGAAATTCACCCGGGCCGAGAGCGGCCTGGTCCATAACGTGAAGGGCGCCGGCCTGGGGCTGTCGCTTGTGGAGATGCTGGTTCGCGCGCATCATGGCCGGGTGGACGTGGATAGCACGCCCGGGAATGGCAGTACTTTTACCATCCTGCTGCCCATCTGGGACGGAGGCCGCAGCTCCGGCAATGCGTCCGCGTGATCTTCGATGTCGGTGGCCATCGGTCGCCGGCCGGGGGTCGTGCGGGTGCCGCACGCGGTGTGGGGCTCAATGCCCCGGGAGACGGACATGGAAATGAAGAGAATCCTGGTCGTCGAGGACGAAGAGGGGCTGCTGGAGGGCCTCGCCAACAATCTCCGCTACGAAGGCTATGAGGTCCTGACCGCCCGCACCGGGCAGGAAGGCCTGCGCACGGCCCTCAAGCAGAAGCCCGATGCCGTGTTGCTCGACATCATGCTGCCCGAGAAGGACGGCTTCACGGTGCTCAAAGAGTTGCGTCAGCGCCACAAGGACATCCCGGTGCTGATCATGACGGCGCGCAACTTCGAGGCCGACGTGCTGAAGGGCTTCGATCTTGGCGCGGACGACTACGTGACCAAGCCGTTCAACGTCAAGGAACTCATGGCGCGCGTGAAGCGGCTGGTCGCGCGCGGACCCATGAACAACGGCTCGCCGCCCACGACCATCTACGCGTTCGGCGACGTCGAAGTCCGCTTCGAGCCGCGCGAAGTCATGAAGGTCGGCACGCAGGTGGCGCTGTCGTTCAAGGAGTTCGAGCTCCTGAAGTACCTGATCGAGCACCGTGGGCGCACCGTGAGCCGTGAGGAGCTGCTCGAGGAGATCTGGGGCGTCGACGAGGAGCTGGGCGTGACCACGCGCACGGTCGACACGCACGTCTCGAATCTGCGCAGCAAGCTGGGCGAAGGCTTTGCCAAGCCGTTCATCGTGGCCGTGCACAAGGTGGGCTACAAGTTCGTGGAACCTTGAGATCCTCTTGTACTCCCGTCGTCTGATGAATCTTACCCCGCGGGCCGCAGGGCTCGCGGGGTGCATTTTAGCCGCCAGCGTGTTCGCGGCCGGCTTGGCGTTGTCTGCTGCGGGCTGCGGCCGTGGCGAGGGTCCGCGCGTGCAGGTGGTGAACGCCTCGGGCCGGCGCATCGACGCGCTGTGGGTGCGCTCGGAGCACGACTCCGTCCGCGTGCCGCCGCTGGCGCCGGGCGAGAGCGTCGAAGTGCGCCCGCGCGTGCATGGCGAAGACCTGCTCTGGATGTCCGGCACGTTCATGGGCCGGCGCATCGAATCGCACGGCGGCGACTACGTGGAAGGCACCGGCGGCTACCGGTTCCGCGCCACGATCGACTCCAGCGGCCAGGCCGAGATGAAATTCATCCGGCTGGGGCTGTGGTGACGCGCGAGTACTGAGCCGCGTTCATGCCTCGACGCCGCGGTCCACGGCGGCGCGCGCCAGGCGGGCGAAATCGTCGAGCGTCAGCGTTTCGCCGCGGCGCGTGAGCTGGATGCCGGCCTGACGACCGATGCTCTCCAGTGTCGCGCGGGGTAGTTGAAGCGCGTTGTCGAGTGTGCTGAACAGCTGCTTGCGGCGCTGCTGGAACGACGCGCGGATGATGCGGAACAGCAGCGCCTCGGGCGCGTCGACCGGCGGGTGCTCGCGCATGAAAAAGCGCACCAACATGGAATCCACCGTCGGTCGCGGCCAGAACGCGCCCGAGCGCAGCGTCATGAGCGGCTCCATGAGCGCGTGGTAGCGCGCGAACAGCGTCAGCGCACCGTATTCCGGCGTGCCTGCGGCTGCCCCCAGGCGTTCGGCGTATTCCTTTTGCACCAACAGCACCGCGGTGCGCACGACCTTCCGGGAGGCGAACAGGTGCTCCAGGATCGGCGTAGTGACGTTGTACGGGATGTTGCCCACCACGACGAGCCGATCCACTCCGTGTTCGGCCGCAGCGGCCGTCAGGTCGAACTCGAGGAAATCGCCCTCGACGATGGTGATGCGTGGCACGTCGCCGCATTCTTCGCGCAGGTACTGCGCCAGGCCGATGTCTTTTTCCACGGCGATCAGGTGCTTGACGCGCCGGGCGATACGCAGCGTGAGCGCGCCCACGCCGGGTCCGATCTCGACCGCGACGTCGTCCTCGCGCAGGTGCGAGTGCTCGACGATGCGCTCGCACAACTCTTCGCGGATCAGGAAGTTCTGCCCGAAGCGCTTGCGCGGCGACAGCCCGCGCGACATGAGCGCGTCCTTCACCCGCTGCAGCTCACTGGTGCTGGTCTCACGCCCGGCACGCTCACGGACGTACTCGGACGCGCGCGGCTTACGCGGATCGCGCGGTGGGGTGTGGGACATGGCGCGAGTGTCGGGTACGCGGGTGGTTGCGGGCAAGGCGGAGGCACGAACTGTTCACCCAGGCTGCCTGCGAAGAGGTAGCGACTCGGCGCTCGATGGTGGTGTGACCCCGTCCGCTGTTGCGCCGATGGTCAGGGAGACAGCCAACCTGACGTGATCGTGATGGCTTGTTCCTTCAGGGCTTCTCGAACCGCCTGCCCCGCGAGCACGACCCTCACGCCGGCGACGCAGCAGCAGCTATGCTCCCGGCTTGCTGCCCGCTGGCTGCAACAGGTAGTAGACCTCGGTCTTCCGCTGCGCGGGATCGGCGTGCCAGTGTCCATAGACCTCCCACGAAGGACCGGCGGGCACCCGGGCATTCGCCCGGCACCACGTGAGGATCGCGGCATTCGCCTCGCCTGATCGCCCGTAGACACCGACAATCGTCGTCATCGCGGCGACGCCGTGCGGGGTCTCGAGTGGTTCCACGGGGCCAACCGCCGAGAACGCAGCCTTGACCCCGACGCAGAACTCGACCGTCAGCACATCTCCGGTCGCCGCGCGATAGATGAAGATGTTCTGCCCGTCGATCTGAATGGTGCCCGCTCGCGCCGCCGCATAGACCTGGTCCAGATGGCGCCCGAACTCCTGCCCGACACGGCCGCGCTGGACCTGCGCGCGGACACCGGCCACCGGTCGGGGGGCGACGGTTACCTCGCGGATCTCGTATGGCGCAGAGGACATGGGGCGAGCTCCTTGGGCACACGCGGCGCTGGTGTGGTTGCGGCCTGACACCTGAGCTCAAACTGTGGCAGCCGTGACCATCGGCAGCAAGCAGGTGTTCGGCTGCTTCATGGCTTTTCACTCACGGCGAGGTCGAACGCTTCACGCAAGAACGGCATGACGGTGCGCAGGTCCTCTGCGGTCCGGACAAGGACGACGTGTGAGATCCGGTTGCCGCTTGGCCCGGTCTTGATGAAGCACGCGGCGCTCACCTTGCGACCGAGATGAACCACCACGCGAAGCGCATCCCGCTTCACCGTCAGGTCCGCGAAGATGCGTGTCGTCCGGAACAGCGCGTACCGGTCGCGTGTGACGACCTCCACTTCGCCGAAGCTCCTTACGGTGGTCTCGAGGTTCCGGTAGAGATCGGCGAGCGCCGGGGGTCTACCCTTGAGTAGAGTCGCGGCGCTGCCGACCCCGCACGCGTGGCGCTGATTCACCTGACGAAAGGTACGATCGCACCGCGGACATGCCCAGCTCATAAGACTCCATGTGTGTGTTTTATTACATCGTCGAGCAAAGCCGAGTCCCCTGCAGCGTCGCCCGCCGCATGCCGTTGTCAGGCCACACGCACCATCCCACTACTTGCCCTGTACGCGCCCGAGCGCACGCCTCAGAACCACGCTTGCGCCGAGCGCGACAAGAAATGCTGGAAGCGCTGTCATGACCGGCCAGATCCCGAGCGATAGAAGCAGGAGCTGTCGGTGCTGGTTGGTTGATCCGGTAGAGAGCGAATGGACGTTTGCGCCAACAGCGAGTCCGAATGCTCCAAGTGCAACGGCGATCGCGCTGTGCAAGGCGGCCGACCCAGGCGAGTTCTGCAGCCGAACGCGCTCGTACGCGATGTGCGCCGCAAATCCAATGGCGCTCACGACCCAGGCCGCCAGGCGCCACGCCTTCAGGTGGGTGTTCGGGACCGCGAACAGGATGCCGACGAGGGCGTACCCGATACCGAGAAGAACGGCTGCACGCACCCACGGTTGACGAAATGATTCGCTCACGCTTTTGGCCTGACGTTCGAGTGCGGCGGCCACAGGGCTGGCCTTCAGCCAGCCCCGTGGCCGCTTCAACGAGGGGTTCGGCCGCCGCCTCTCTCAGTGTATCTCCTGCCCGCCCCGCTCGCCCTCTCGGGGCCTCAAGGTCGGCCTGGCTCGAATCAGGAAGCAGTCTGCCAAGGATGGAGTGTTCACGTCGGAATCGTGCGGCTATTCCTGCGGCCTCAGCGCGCCGACGTTGGAGCGCATATGCGCGCGGATCAAATAAGCGGCTGCAGCAACCAAGGCCGCGTTGTCCCTTGCCTGCGTACCGTCCGGCAGCAGCGTGACGTCCTCCAGCCCAGTACGGATGCCATGCCCTCTATCAATCCCACGACGATTGACCGCCCAGCACGCGATACCGTATCCGTGGTGAACCTGCTCCAGGGCGATGCCTGCGGACACCACGATATCTTCCATTCTGGCAGCGTGCTGAACAGCCACCGCAGGATCGAGATCAAGCGGCTCGATAAGGACACGACAACACCGATCCGCCAATCCCGAACGTACGAAGGCGTGCGCATCGTCAGTCGTCAACAAACCAGCCTCGAGGCTGACGCCTCGGGATATTAGTAAGTCACAAAGCTCGACGATGCCAGCTTCTCCCTGATTCGCGGTACAGAGGTTCGGGAGTTCCTCCCATGCCTCGACAAGCCGGAGACGCGCTCCAGGATCGCCCACGATCGTCGCTGAGGTGGTCAGGGAAACCGGCGTCTCAGGGCAGAGGGCGCGGACGGCTCGCAGAACCCTGGCGCACGCGTCGCCATTCAGCGTCTCCCGGCCCGAATCATCAAACGCGTGGACATGCACCGAGTGGGCGCCGGCGTCGACCGCGGCGGCAATGCCAAGACTCCATGTCAGCATGAGATGCCTCGTTCGTTCGCCTGCGTGTCAGCCGGCCCCTTCGCTGCCAGGCGTCTTGCTCTTCCTTGGCTTCTCCCAGCCTCGCCTCTCCGGATGGAGTGCCAGTCTGGCCGAGGGACCCTTGTACCCTGCATTGTCACCCGTGCTGAGACTTTCGATGACAAAGCCCTCACTCCGATAGAGGCTGAGCGCGGCGTCATTGTTGCCGCAAGCCTGCGTCCAGGCCTCCTCGCTCAGGCGAGCCATGCAGTGCCTCAGCAGTGCCCGACCTATCCCACGACGGTAGTACGCCGGGTCCACATAGAGCCAGGCAAGGTACGGGTCGTCGATGCCCGCGAATCCTACGACATCGTCCCCATGCTGGGCGATGAACATGGCGCAGGCGTTGATGTACTCGCCTTCGGGATCTCCCGCCAGGGGAATGAAGGCGCGCGCATCGAAGGATCCACGCAGCTCGTCGGGCCGAGAGCGGTCATGCACGCGGCAAACAGCGGGCCAATCGTCCGGCCGATAGTCTCGGATGATGAAGTCCATGCTGGCTCTCCAGGTCTTACCGTAAGGTCTGGCTGACGTTCGAGCTGAGCCGCCTGCCGTGGCGAGTCGGCTCGAGCGAGAGGTCAGGCCTCACAGCACCGAGTCGGAGGCTGGGCGCCACAAGTAGCGACTGACGGTCTCCTCCCGTCCCTGGAACTGCATGACGATGTCTCTGTCATGAACAAATGCAGCGCGCTCCAAAGTGCGGCGCGACGGGTCGTTCTCGGACTCCGTGATGGCCAGGATGCTGTGCAGATCAAAGCTCGCTGCGGCCCACGGGCAAGCGTAGAGCAGAGCCTCGGAACCGTACCCGCGCCCGCGTGCATG
Source organism: bacterium (assembly GCA_031408715.1). Lineage (GTDB taxonomy): Bacteria > Eisenbacteria > RBG-16-71-46 > RBG-16-71-46 > RBG-16-71-46 > JAIOPA01. The sequence continues at coordinate 4,327 of JANNWR010000093.1, read as the reverse complement.
CTCGGCTATGGCGTAGGAGATCTCCACTTCGCTGTCCAATGGGCTGAATCCTACGTGACCCAGTAGCACGCCGCTGGCAAGGTGTTCAACGGCCAAGACGTACGGGCCCAGACGCGGATCGCCTGGCGACGAGTAGCATGAGATCAGGTACTGCGTGCGAGAAGTGGCTTCGCTCAGATCTGCGTAGACATGGGACGGAAGCCAGCGCCGGGTGGACGGCTCACCGTTCAGTTCCATCATCCGCGCCGCCTCTTCGACGCCGAAGTGGCGTAGCCGGAGAGACGGGGTTTCAATCGGGAGTGAGTTCTTGGGCATCAGGGAGTCCTATTGACTTGAATGTGAGGCCTAACGACCACGCTCAGCAGCGGTGGGGGCCGAGTGAGCTACGAGCCTGGGAAAGCCGTCATGCCCTCGCCGTCCGCGGCAGCGCCTGGTTCGGCGTGCCCGCACGCAGCTCCATGATGACTTCCTCGATCTCCTCCCCGCGGGCTTCGGCGAAGGCTCGCTCGCGACCTACGGGGAGGAAACCACATTTCTCGAGCACCCGGATCGAGGCGGTGTTGTCCGCGGCGGCGCGGGCATGGAGAGGCCCCTCTGCCAGCAGGCCCATGAACGCGGTGAGCGCCTCGGTGGCCAAGCCGCGCCCCCAATGTTCGCGCCCGATCCAGTAGGTGACCTCGCGCTGGCCTGACCACGGGGCGACGAAGGCGCCGACGTTGCCCACCACGCGCCCGCCACACACCCGGACAGCAGCAAGCGTCGGTCAGGCGGCTGTATGGGCTCGAATCAACGCTGCCGCGGCTCTGACGAGGTCGGTGTTGTCGCGGGCGGACGATCCATTGGGCAGGACCGTGACGTCCTCCAGCCCCGTCCGGATCCCATGCCCTCGAACCAGGGCACGGCGATTGACCGCCCAGCATGCGACACCGTACCCGTGGTGGACCTGATCCACAGCAATTCCTGCAGCGACCACGATCTCTTCCATTCTAGCGGCGTTGTCGATGGCAACTGCTGGGTCGAGTTCAAGCGGCTCGATGAGGACGCGACGACAGCGGTTGGCCAGGCCAGATCTCACGAAGGCCCGGGCATCGTCGACCGTGAGCAACCCCGCCTCGATCTGCACACCGCGGCCGAGGAGGAGTTCGCACAGGTCCACGATGCCGACTTCACCCTGATTCGCGGTCACGAGGTCGGGTAGGTTGTCCCACGCCGCAACGATGCGGACGCGCTCCTTGGGATCCGGAACGATCGTCGCGGATGTGGTCAATGACACGGGCGTACCGGGGCAGATCTGCCGGATGCTCCGCAGTACATCCGTACAGGCGCCACCAGCCAAGGTCTCCCGACCGGCGTCGTCGAACGCGTGGACGTGCACTGAATGAGCGCCTGCGCGCACGGCCGAGCTGGCTGCCAACGCGATGGCAGCGGGGGAGCGCGGTGCTGCCGCGTGAACCCGGTCGCCATTGAGCGCGGCCTGCAGAAACGTGGACGACGGCAAGAGGGTGCACCTCTCCTCGAGGCGGAGAAACTGGAAATCGATGCTGGCTAACGCCCCGGTTCTTGGGCGGGCCGCGTAGCGGACCGGCCGATGTACCTGGTTATCATACAGCGCATCACGTCAATCCCCCGCTTTCAAAGTCGCGAGGAGGGCCTCGCATGCGGTTTTCAGTCCTGGCATGTCCCGTTCCACGGCCCGCTGGATTTGATCAAGATCTACTCCAAGGTAGGCATGGACGAGTACGTTCCGGAGGCCCGCCAACGCTGCCCAATCGACTTCGGGCCGTCGCGCCTTGAGGTCGGGGCTGAGCCGCTGCGTGGACTCGGCCATCGTCTGGAGATTCCGCAGCACCGCGTCCTGTACAAGGTGCGAGGACGCAAGCGCCTCCGGGCTACTCGAGATGTACTCGTCGATTCTCGAGATGCAACGGAGAACATGGCGAAGGTAGACGCGGTCGTCTTTCACAGCGGAACCGCCTCGTTGATAACGTGATCGCGCAGGAGTTGATCCAAGCCGCGTTCCGTCACGATCTGCACGGACAGACCCAGAAGCGACTCCAGCTCGGCCGCGAGCCCTCCGGGAAACCACGGGCTCGTGCTCGGTCCGACATCCACCAGCAGATCCAAGTCGCTCGCTGGCCCGGCATCGCCGCGCGCCATCGAACCAAAGACCCTGACCCGAGTAACGCCGTGTCGGCGAGCAATGGCCATGATCTCATCGCGCCGGGATTCCACCAGATCGACCATCATTTCCTCCAGAGACACCCGCGTGTGACACCGCAGTACCGCACCCATGTTATCCACGTAGCGTTCACGATCATCGGCGGGTCGCGTAGCGGACCAGCCGATGCATCGTGTTGTTAGGCCGCCCCTCTTGAACGCTTCCCCAGGAGCAAGCCCTCTCAGTTGAGTTCCTCATCAGCGTCGGGTCAATGAATGCCCTCGCCATCGCCGAGCAGCTCCCACCGGCTTCTCGCTTCGGCGTTGGCGTGCGCAAGGCGTGCGAATCTGACAAGCGGAACGGAAATCACTCGGCCGTCCGCCAATCCGACATTCAACTCGTCGCCGGACACGCTGACTGTCCGCGCCAACGGGCGGTGCTCAATCGGCGAAGTACTCATTCCAGGCCTCCAGAAGGACGCTCTTGTGCTCGATGACGATCGCCTGAATCCTGCGAAGTTCGGTTTGTGAAAGACCAGTCGACCGCGCAAGGGTCGCGGGTTCAAGCCAGAATGTCGCGAGCATCCGCCGGCGGCAGTAAGCAGTGCTTGGATCGCTACTTGAACTCTTCGAAAAAAGTCTGATCGAGATCAAATGTCTGCTTCGGCTTCAGCCCGAGCTCGAGCTTTTCGAGCATCGCGGCGAGTTTCTCCCCGTCGACGAGTTCGATCGATGGCGCACCATCTCGGACGGCCTCCTTGCGAGCTTCCGAGGTAAACGAGCCCGTGGTGATGATGATTCCCTTGTCGGCCCGACCAGTCATTGCGCCGCGGAAGTCACGTACGTGGCTCGGGCTGACCGAACCAGCGTATCTCTTGCACTGAAAGAGGACCTTGAAGCTCACCAGTGCATTGACCTGCAGAACGCCGATTCCGTCGATCCCGCCGTCGCCTGACCTGCCAGTCACGGTAACTTCTTGGAAGCCCGACTCGCGCAACAGGCGTTGACAAAAGCGTTCGAAGCCAGCGGGAGGAAGGGACCCCAGCGTCCGGGCCAGATCTTCCCGGTAGTCGCTCGTAGCCGGCACGACGTCCGGGTCGTCGTCGCGCCCCGAATCAATGTCGGCGGCTGGCTTGGTCTGAGCCGACACGGCCCGCACTATCACCTGTACCTCGTCTGGCGTCACAGCTCCGAGCGAGCGCCCCTTCTCGGTCAGGGTCCAGACGCCCCGCTGGGAGGAGTCGATGTAGCCAGCCTTGGAAAGGTAGAATCGAGCCCAGTGAACTTGGTTCTCAAACCTCGTTTGCACCCCGCTCGGGAGCTGCTCAGACAGCTCGGCTTCGGAGAGCTTGAGGCTCCGGGCAATGACGGCCCGCACCTCATCCGGTCGGCCGGAGTCTCCGAGCTCTCGAATCGCCTCGATGACCGGCCCCACGTACTTTGCGAACTGAGCGAGCGTCCTTTGCTTCTTCGCAGCCGCCACGTTTCCTCGCTCTGGGCGAAAGCCCGCGCTCCGCGGGCGGCCGAAGGCCGAGCCGCGGCAGCGGGAAGTTAGAGGTTGGTTTCCTTCACGCCGATCGCCGGAACGGCCGGACCGACACCAGGTCGTTCTCAACCACAGGTCGAACGTCTACGGAGGTCAGCGTGACGAGAGCCTCCGTTCGCCCCGAGGCCGTGACGAACTCCACTTCGAGCCGGTCGGGTTCGTACAATTCAACCACAGCCCCGAGGTCGCCTCGTTTCAAACCGGAGGCCGGCAGGTCCCTCTCGAGAACTACGACGTCAAGTCGGCGAAACTTCACGGAGTGCCTCCTGGATACGCGGTCACGAATCGTGGGACGGTTTCGTTCGCGAGGATGATCCACACGCTGACGACCTTGGCCGAGCGACCGCCCACACCGGTCAGGATAGCGCGGATCTCGTACTTCTGTCCGTACGGTGTAGCCGCCGCCAGTCAATGGTGGACATAGGCCCACGTATCCGGTTTTCGATTGAAGCGGCTTCCGATCGCGCGGTCCGTGCCGGGGACTCATCGCGGCGGGGGGGCATCGTGCCGCTCGCGGTCCCTTCTCGGGCAGGCGGGACGACCGCAAGCAACCGGCCTGCGGCCTGGGCAAGTGCTGGTTTCTGGGGCGCCCGGCCCTACGCTTCGCGCACGTCTCCGTCGGTA
>JANNWR010000092.1:0-4882 GCA_031408715.1 bacterium | reverse complement strand
CCGGCAACGGGCAACCTCGCCACGGGCTCGACCCTCGCTGGCATCGTGGCCTACTCGGACACGGCGAACGCGGCGTATCAGGTCGCGGGTCGTGGCAAGACGGCGGACCTGACCCTGGTGTTGTCGAGCGGTCAGTAGTCGATCGCGGCTGTGAGTCGCGGCGGTATGCAGTCAAGGGCGGGCCTTCGGGCCCGCCCTTCTGCATCTGGGGGGATTCCCCTCGCGCGGTGCGCACGACGTGCACTCCGCAGCCACGAGACGGGACTTCGTGCGCCTTGCACCGGGGAGTGCGAGAAGAATGGACTCAAGACTGGGACGCCGTTCGGCGATAACCCACTTGACCGCTGCCGAATGCAGCCGGCAAAGCTCAGGGCGCGCGGTATGGCACGAGCAATGCACTGAGAATGTGGTGTCTTCGTTCCACCTGGGCGCGCCCCAATGAGGACCATTCCAGATCGAAGGAGAGACCTGACATGGCACGGAACCAGAAGGGCTTCACGCTGATCGAGCTGATGATCGTGGTCGTGATCATCGGTATCCTCGCCGCCATCGCCATCCCGAACTTCATCGCCATGCAGAATCGCGCGAAGGAAGGCTCGGTCAAGGCCAACATGCACACGTTCCAGCTCGCCGCCGAGGACTACGGCGTGTCGAACGACGGTGCGTATGCGACGAACGCCTCGAGTGTCGCCGGGTTGCTGCCGGGCGCGGGTGCGAACTTCAAGAACCCGTTCGACCGGTCGGTGGGCACCGGCGGTGCGTGGGTGGACGTCGCGACCTATCCGGCAACGGGCAACCTCGCCACGGGCTCGACCCTCGCTGGCATCGTGGCCTACTCGGACACGGCGAACGCGGCGTATCAGGTCGCGGGTCGTGGCAAGACGGCGGACCTGACCCTGGTGCTGTCGAGCGGCCAGTAGACCCTGCGGTGGCAGGCGGGAGGCCACGGCCTCCCGCCCCAACCCTCACACCCCGGCATCTCGTCGCGCCTTCCGAGAAGGATCAGGTCATGACCGCGAGCCGAAGCTCGATCCCAAGTATCCCGCAGAACGGCTTCACCCTCATCGAGTTGATGATCGTGGTCGTCATCATCGGGATCCTGGCCTCGATCGCCATTCCGAACTTCATCTCGATGCAGGACCGCGCCAAGGAAGGCAGCGTCAGGGCGAACATGCACGTGGTGCAGCTTGCCGCCGAGGACTACAGCGTCCAGAACGACGGGACCTATGCGACCAGTGCGACCGAGGTGATGAACTTGATCCCGACGTACGGCGGCGGCCTCAAGAACCCGTTCGACCGGTCGATCGGCAGCAACAACGCCTGGGTCGACCAGACCGCATGGGCGGTCCCATTGGTGTCCGGTGCGCCCAAGGCGGGCGTCGTGGCCTACGGCGATTCTGGCGCCAGCCAGTACCAGGTCGTGGGCCGCGGCAAGGTCGGCGACCTGCCGCTGGTCCTGACGAGCGGACGCCAGTAGCCCTTCAGCGCGCGAACGAGGCGGACTCCCGACGGGGGGGACCGCCTCATTCGTTTGCCCCTCGGTATCGGCATGGGGTTTGCGAGTGTGGTTGACGTGCGGTCCGCACAGGATCGCTGAAACTCTCGCAAGCCGAATCCATCCAACGAGATAGCCGAAGGGAATCGCCACGATGCAGGTTACGAGTCATGAACGATCGGTCAAGGGCGGGCCGCAGCGCACGGAGACTTACCAGCCGGCATTGCAGGACGCAATCCCGGCTGACGGAATGGCGGTGCGCGCGCTCGGGCTGACGAAGATACATCGCCATCCGTGGACCATGCAGGTGACGCGCTCGCTCACCGACGTCTCGTTCGACGTCCGGCGCGGCGAGGTCTTCGGTTATCTGGGGCCCAACGGCGCCGGAAAGACGACCACGCTCAAGATCCTGACCGGGCTGCTGAAGCCGTCGAGCGGCAAGGCCTGGTTGCTCGGTCAACCCATCGACGATGTCTCGAGCCGGCGGAAGCTGGGCTTCCTGCCCGAGCAGCCGTACTTCTACGATTCCTTGAACCCGGTCGAGTACCTCGAGTTCGTCGCGCGCTTGTCGGGCTTGTCGGCGCACGAGGCCACGAAGGCGGCCCGTTGGTGGCTGGGCCGTGTCGGGCTTGGTGATCGTGACAAACTCGTGCTGCGGAAGTTCTCGAAGGGCATGCTGCAGCGTCTGGGACTCGCCGCCGCCATGGTGCACGAGCCCGAACTGCTCATCCTCGATGAGCCGATGAGCGGGCTCGACCCGTTCGGCCGCCGGGATGTGCGCGACCTCATCCTGGAACAGCGTGAACGCGGCACCACGGTCATGCTGTCGAGCCATATCCTTCCGGACGTCGAAGCCCTGTGCGACCGCGTCGCCATCGTGCTCAAAGGTTGCATCGAGCGCATCGCAACCGTTGGTGAACTGGTTGGCGGGGGCACCCCTCGGGTGGAGGTGCGTATCGCCGGATCACCCTTATTGGAGCTGCCAAGCTCGCTGTCCGGGATGCTGGAACGGCGTACGTCCGGTACGGACACGGTATTCAGCCTGCAGGAGCCGGCGCAACTGCAGGACACCCTCGCGTGGCTCCTGCGGCAGAACGTCCGGGTGCTGTCCGTGACGCCCATGCGCAGCTCGCTGGAAGAGTTGTTCATGGCCGCTGCCAGTAGCTCCGCGATCCACGGCACCGGCCCGGGCGAATCGCTCGGCACCGAGGTCCGGAGGGAAGCATGAGCATGCTGCTGATCGCTCACAACACCTTCCGCGAGACCGTGCGGGACCGCATCCTCGTGGGCATCGTGGTGTGCGGGCTGCTGGTACTGGCGCTGACGCGTGTGGCAGCGCCGCTTGCCATGGGCGAAGATCTCCGGTTGACCGTCGACTTGGGCTTGTCGGCGATCACGTGGCTCGGGATGCTCATCGTGCTCATGGTGGGAGCGAGCCTGGTCGCCAAGGAGATCGATCGCAAGATCATCTTCAACCTGTTGTCGCGCCCGCTGCCACGCCCGTTGTACCTGGTCGGGAAGTGGGCCGGGCTCACCGCGACGCTGATATCGTTCGCGCTGCTGATGGGCGCGGCCCTCGCGCTCGAAGTCGCGCTGCTCGGCCACGCCGCACTATTGCCGTCGCTGGCCCAGGCGCTTTACCTGCTGTGCCTGGAACTCGCGGTCGTGACCTCGGTGGCGGTCATGTTCTCGGCACTTTCGACACCGGTGTTGTCGGCGCTCTACACGCTCGGGTTGTTCCTGGCCGGGCAGTGGTGCGACGACCTGCGCGCGTTCGCGCTGCAGGCCCCGGGCGGTTTGCGCACGCTGCTCGAGGTCGCCGCCAATCTGCTACCGAACCTGCCGCTGTTCAACATGCGTGCGCTGGTCGCCGGGGGTGAACTCACTTCCGCGGTGCATCTTGGGCTCGCCACAGCCTACGCGGCGATGTACTGCGGTTGTGTCCTGTTGCTGGGTGCGGCGGCGTTCGAGTCACGGGACTTCCGGTGAGCGTCCGGTGAGCGTCGCGCTCGATCGCGTCACACCATTGCGCCGCCGCATGATCGCGGCCTGGGCGGGTGCGCTCGTACTCGGCACGCTGGCGTTCCAGCTCGCGGCGTACAGCGCTCGAACACTTCCCGTGCGGCCGCCGTTCGAAGAGCTGGCCTACTACCCGTCGGGGCAGTCGCTGCGCTCGGTGACCTTCGGGCATGCCGAAACGGTCGCCGATCTGGCCTGGCTGCGTGCGGTGCAGTACTACGGTGAGCATCGATTGAGTGACATGCACTTCCTGAAGCTCGAGCACGTCTTCGGGATCCTGACGTCGATCGCGCCCGGATTCGAGAGCCCCTACGTGTTCGGGGCGTTCGCCCTGGCGCAGGAGGGCCGTGACTTCCCGGCCGCCGAACGGCTGCTGCAGAAAGGCATCGAGCGCAATCCGCGCAACGGCCGGTTGGCGTTCGAACTGGGCTTTCTCTATTACGTCCGGCCCGGAGGGCGCGAGCTGAAGCTCGCCGCGGAGTACTTCGAGCTCGCTTCCCGGCTGCCGGGAAGTCCCCCCGGGGCCGCCCGGTTCGCTGCCTACACCCGCGAGCATGCGGGCGACCTCGTCGTGGCATTCCAGCTCTGGAGCCAGGTCCGGGAGTCGACCTCGAACACCTACCTGCGTGACATGGCCGAGCGGGAGATGACGCGCATCAAGGATGCCCTGGCCAGCGGGCGGCGGCTGACCGCGATGCGCCGGCTGACCACCCCGGTCGTGCTGTTGCGCCCGAAGTGACCCGCGCCAGATGCCCCAACTGTGCTGAAGAAGATTGCACTACAGCCGGCGGCCGGCACGGCCGATGAAGCGAAAGTCAGAACGGCGTGTGCCCGGGATCTCCCGGGACTTGCCCGGTGGCGGACGGCCGCAGCGAATAGCAGCACGACCCGCCCGGCTTCGAACCGCACCACCTTCAGGGAGTGAACTTCATGTTCTTCGGCAAGAAGCAGTCGCTCGTGGGCCTGGACATCGGTAGCCACAGCGTCAAGGTGGTGGAGCTCGAGGCCCAGTCGAACAAGTCGTACAAGCTGATCAACTGGGGTGTGTCGCAGCCACTGGCCGAGGCCATCGTCGACGGTGAGATCATGGACCGTCAGTTGGTGACGGACGCGATCTCGAACCTGCTCGAATCACGCGGGATCAAGACCCGCAACGTCGTGGCGGCGGTGAGCGGCCGCGCCGTCATCGTGAAGAAGATCACCATGAACAAGCTTTCGGCCGAGGATGCGCAGCAGGCCATCTACTGGGAGGCCGAGCAGCACGTCCCGTACGACATCAACGACGTCTCGCTCGACTTCGAGATCCTCGGGGCCGCGCCGAACGACCCGCAGCAGATGCAGGTGCTGCTCGTCGCCGCCAAGAAGGAC
>JANNWR010000091.1:0-10036 GCA_031408715.1 bacterium | reverse complement strand
GCGACATCGCCAAGCGTTACGGCGACCTGCAGGCGGTCCACCCGTTGTCTTTCGAGGTGCGGCCGGGTGAGATCTTCGGCTTCCTGGGCCCCAACGGCGCCGGGAAGACCACGACGCTGCGCATGCTCATGGGCATCACCGTGCCGGACTCCGGCGAGCTGCGCTTCGAGGGCAAGCCGCAGCTCGATCGCTCGCGAGTGGGTTACCTCCCAGAAGAGCGCGGGCTATTCGAGGACTCGCCGGTGATCGATACGGTCGCTTACCTCGGCGAGCTGCGTGGCTTGAGCCGCACAGCGGCCCGTGCGGCGGCGACGCCGATGCTGCAGCGGCTCGGGCTCGCGGACCGGCTCAAGGAGAAGGTGAACACGCTTTCCAAGGGCAACCAGCAGAAGGTGCAGCTGGTCGCCGCCGTGTTGCATTCGCTCGCGCTGGTGGTGCTCGACGAGCCGTTTTCGGGCCTGGACCCGCTGAATCAGGAGCTGTTCGTGGATCTGATGCGCGAGATGCGCGACCGAGGCGCGGCGGTGTTGCTGTCGGCGCACCAGCTGGATCTGGTGGAGAGGCTGGCCGATCGCTTCCTGCTCATCTCGCACGGGCGTGCGGTACTCGCGGGCACTCTCGAGGACATCCGACGTCAGGCCGCCGGCGGTGTGGATGACGTCGTGCAGTTGCATCTGGCGCCACGGAGCGGGAGCGGGCTCGACGGTGAAGCGTTGCGCGGCACACTCGCCGCACTGCTTCCGGGGGGCCGTGCGGAGCTGCGCGATGTCACGCCCGCCAGTGTACGCATCGACCTGGGATTGCCCGCTGGCACGGACCTGGGGCCGCTGCTCACGGCGGCCGCCCAACACGCGCAGGTGCGGCGTGTGGAGACCCGGCGCCTGCCCCTGCACGAGATCTACCTGCAGGCGGTCCGTGCTTCGGGTGGGCCTGTGGCGGAGACCGAGGTGAAGCATGGCGCGTGAGCGCCGGCCTGATTGGTGGCCCGTGGCCCGCTGGGAGTTGCTGCGCATCGTGCGGCGGCCGGACTTCATCCTGTCGGTCGTGCTCACGCCGCTCATCGCCATCGGCGTGAGCGTGGGCATGGGCGCGCTGACCAAGAACCGTACGCATTCGGTCGCCGTGGTGCGCGTGGATGCGTCGGGTGCGGTGACCGCGCGTGGCGAGGGGGCAGTGCCGCCGCTCAAGGGTATCCGCTGGCTGGACCCCGGTGATGCGGCGGGGGATACCACGGCGCTCGCAGCCGCCGTGCGCGACAAGCGCTTCGATGCCGCGCTGGTCCTGCCCACGAGCCTGGGTGGCGAGTCTCCCGAGGTGCATCTGGTGACTCGGCGCGCCGGGGCGTTCTGGACACGCGCGCTCGAGCCCCACGTCGCCGCGCAGCGATTGCAGGAGCGCGCGGCGGCGTTCGGGTTGAGCGCGGAGCAGTTGGCATCGCTCGCAAGCGAACCGCAGTGGCGGCGGCACGTGAGCATCCGCGACACGCGTGGAGACCGGCGTGGGACGGTGCTCGTGACGTTCGCCATCCTGATGCTCATGGTGACCGTGCTGCTCACCAGCATCTCGTACTTGATGGTTGGCATCAGCGGTGAGAAGACCGCACGCGTCACCGAGGTCGTGGTCTCGGCGGTCTCACCACAGGCGTGGATGGACGGCAAGATCCTCGCATTCACGGCGGTCGGGTTGATCGTCGGCATCGTCTGGGCCGGCTCGCTGTTGCTGTTGGCGGGCCCCATGAGTTTCGTGCTGCCCGGGAGCATCGATGCGGGCTATCTGCTGATCACGCTGCTCTACGCCACGCTCGGCCTGATGCTCTACAACGCGTTCATCGCCGCACTGATGGCTTCGGCGCAGAACATTCAGACGGCGTCGCGCTGGCAGGGCAGCTTCGTCATGCTGCCGTTCTTACCAGTGATGTTCCTCGGAGCACTCGTGGACTCGCCCGACGCACCGTGGCTCGTGGTGGTGTCGCACATCCCGTTCTTCTCGCCGGTGATGCTGCCCGCGCGCATGGTGCTCGCGGCCGTGCCGCCGTGGGAACTGGCGCTGGGTGTGATCGTGCTCGTGGTGAGCTTCTGGTTCATGCGCATCGTCGCGGGCCGCATCTTCCGCATGGGCATGCTCATGTACGGGAAGGATATGACGCTGCCCGAGCTCATCCGCTGGGCGCGGGTGAAGTGAGCGCGGGGGGCGCGTGCCTTGTGCGCGCCCCGTGGTGCCGAACGGGGGCACGGTCGGGTAGATGGCGGAATGCGGTCTGGCGGATGTCGCGCATGGGCTGGGTCCGAGGTTGGTAGGAGTGCGCTCGGTCCGGACCGCGGACGCGCCTCCTGGGGTGTGACCCATGTGCCCGGCCAAGGATGCCACCCGTGTGCCCGGTCCGGATCCTTCGGTCGCTGAGGATGCCCCGGGGTGGAGTCACCCATGTCCCCGGTCTGTCGCGTAACCAGCGTGCCCGGTCCGGACTGTTACCAGTATGCGCGGTCTGGACCGCAGAATTCGTTTGACAGCTTTTCTGAGGCGCACAGGCCTCACCGGGAGGCTCGCTCGCCGGACGCGTCGCAGACGATCGTAGAACGTCCGCGCTGCGCCTCGCGCGTGCCGAACCCGCGAAGTTGTCGTCCAGCCCTGCGTTATGCGCTGTGCGAGCAACGCTCGCAGCCCGGAATGCGCATGATAGGATTCACGCTCGCCCCCGCGACTGAGCCCCCGTTGCGGAGTGTCGTGGTGATCGACATCAAGCCCGCTGCACCCAAGCCGAGCGCGCCCGGCGACTCGTGCTGCTACGACCTGCAGTCCTGCATGCTCCAGTCCCGTCGCGTGTCGCGGCTGCCGGGCCCGGCGCTGCTGGCGGAGTTCGCCCACACGCTTGCACGCGACCGCGGCACGACGGTCGACCTGCTCATCCAGATGGGTGAGATTGAGGCGCGCAAGCTGTATGTGTCGAAGGCGTGCGCGGACATGCACGCGTACTGCACGCAGGTTCTGCATATGTCCGAGAGCGCGGCGGCGCGGCGGATTCGGGCGGCGCGTGCGGCGCGCCGCTTCCCGGTGCTCCTGCCCATGATCGCCGAGGGCAAGCTGCATCTGTCGGCCGTGTCGCTGCTGGCGACGCACCTCGACGCCGGGAATGTGGCGGGGCTGCTGGCCGAGGCGACGCACAAGAGCAAGGCCGAGGTCGAGCTGATGCTCGCGCGCCGCTTCCCCAAGCCGGATGTCGCAACGGCCGTTCGCGCGCTGGGGCCGGCGAATGCTGCTTGCTCGCCAACCGCGCAAGTCGTTGCGAACATTGCGGCCCAATTGTCACCGGTGACAGTTGTCCCAACGAAATCGAGCGATATCGCCAATCCGACGGGGCCACTTGCCGCGGCTTCAGAGACCCGTGCGATGCATCAGGTGTTGGCGCAGGTAGTAACCGCGGCGGTGTTGAAGAGCGGCTCGGAGCCGGTGTCGGAACTGGCGCTGGCCAGCATCACGGACGCCGTGACCGAGACGATCGTGAATGCCGCTGCGCCGGTGACTCCGGAGCCCGACGCGGCGCCCGCGCGAGTCACGCCGCGCTCGGAGGGCCGCTTCGCGTGGCAGCTCACCGCAGACCAGGAGATGCAGGACCTGTTCGAGGAAGCCCGTGAGCTGATCGGCCACGAGGGAGATCGCGATCTGACGGCCGTGCTCAAGCGCGGGCTAAGAGCTTTGGTCGAGACGCTTCGAAAGACGCGCTACGCCGCGACGTCGAAGCCGCGCGACACGCGCGCCAACGCGAACGGCCGGCACGTGCCGAACGCCGTGGTGCGAGCGGTGGTCGCGCGCGACGGCGGCCAATGCACGTTCGTGGGCCCCGACGCCCGGCGCTGCACCGAACGCATGAACCTGCAGTTCGACCACGTGATCCCGTTCGCACGGGGCGGCAAGACTGTCGTTACAAACCTGCGCCAGTTGTGCCGGGCGCACAATCAGTACGAAGCCGAGCGCGTGTTCGGCGAGACGCACATGCGCGAGCAACGCGAGGCAGAGCGCGCGAGGCGGGAGCAGGCGAACGCGGCGAGGGCGGAGGGGCGGGTGAGAGCGAGTGGAGAGCAGGGGAGTGCGCAAAGGGGCTATCGCGATCGAGTGACGCGCGAGAAGTCGCGGGGCGCGCCTTGAACATCGCGGGGGCGTGCGAGCTCGGCGGCTTCGCCGCGTGCTCGCTGACCGCCCCGTCGCGAGCACGTCGCCGCGACCGCGCTAGCGCCGGACCGTAGCCAACGCCGTGCGGGAGCCAGGGAGGCTAGCGACAAACCGCTGCTCAGCGGGCCGCGTAAGCCGGAGGCATGGCCCGGCTTGCGCGGCGGGCACCCCGTCGAGCGCGTCCGGCAGAGCATATTCTTCCTAAACCGATCGACCGCCGCCGCGCCACCTACAACGGCAGATTCCCGTGCTTCTTCTTCGGGCTCTCCTGCCTCTTGTTGCGCAGCATCTCGAGCGCGGCGATCAGTTTGGGGCGTGTGTCCTGCGGCTCGATGACGTCGTCGAGGTAGCCAAGTTCTGCTGCCACCCAGGGCGAGGCGAACTTCTCGTTGTACTCGGCGACCAGCTTCCTGCGCTCGGCCACGGCGTCCTTCGCGCGAGCCAGTTCTTCGCGGTACAGGATATTCACCGCGCCATCGGCGCCCATCACGGCCATCTCGGCGCTGGGCCACGCCACGTTGTAGTCGCCACGGATGTGCTTGCTCGACATGACGTCGTACGCGCCGCCGTAGGCTTTGCGCACCACTACCGTCAGCTTGGGCACGGTGGCCTCGCAGTAGGCGTAAAGCAGCTTCGCGCCATGGCGGATGATACCGCCCCATTCCTGGCGCGTGCCGGGTAGGAAGCCGGGGACATCTTCAAACGTCACCAACGGAATCTGGAACGCATCACAGAAGCGCACAAACCGCGCGGCTTTGCAGCTCGAGTCGATGTCCAACACGCCCGCCAGCACGCGGGGCTGATTGCCGACGATGCCGACCGGACGGCCGTTCAGGCGTGCAAAGCCAATGATCACGTTCCCTGCGAAGTGCTCCTGCACTTCGAAAAAATCGGCGTCGTCGACGACCATGCGCACGAGTTCTTTCATGTCATACGGCTTGTCGGCCGACTCGGGTACGATCGTGGCCAGCTTGGCGTCCCGGCGGTCGATGGGATCGGTGCACACGCGGCGTGGTGGATCCTCGGCCCAGTTGCCGGGCATGAACGCAAGCAGTCGCTTGATATGCCGAATGGCATCGGCGTCGTCACGCGCGGCGAAGTGTGCCACACCGCTCTTCGAATTGTGCGTCATCGCGCCGCCCAGGTCCTCCATGGTCACGTCTTCCGACGTCACGGCCTTGATGACCTCGGGCCCGGTCACGAACATGTGGCTCGTGCCCTCGACCATGATGGTGAAGTCGGTGATCGCGGGGGAGTACACCGCGCCGCCAGCGCACGGTCCCATGACCGCCGAGATCTGCGGCACCACGCCCGAGGCGAGGGTGTTGCGCAGGAATACGTCCGCGTAGGCGCCCAGTGAGACCACGCCCTCTTGAATGCGCGCGCCGCCCGAGTCGTTGAGTCCCACCACGGGCGCGCCGTTGTCGAGGGCCAGGTCCATGATCGCGCAGATCTTCTTGGCGTTGGCCTCGCTCATGGTGCCGCCGAACACCGTGAAGTCCTGGGCGAACGCGTACACCAATCGCCCGTCGACCTGGCCCCAGCCGGCCACAACGCCGTCACCGGTGATGCGCTTGTCGGCCATGCCGAAGTCGGCGCAACGGTGCGTGACGAATGCGCCGATCTCGGTGAACGAGCCGGTGTCGTAGAGCAGTTCCAGACGCTCGCGGGCGGTCAGGCGGCCCTTGGCGTGGATCTTCGCCACCCGGTCGGCGCCACCGCCGGCGACGGACTCCTCGCGTCGGCGCTTCAGTTCGGCCAATCGTTGCTCGCGATTCACGGCTGCCTCCTGATGGGGTGGACTGCAGACGGGCGAGCGTAGGAACCTCCTACCGGACGGTCAAGTGCATGGCGGCGTGGCGCTTCGGCCTTGGGCGGCTTCGCAAACGTCCGCGCCCGGCCCAGCAGCCTGCCGCGCTGGTCGCGCTTGAATCAGACCGCTGGAGAAGCCCCGGCGGCGCTGTGCTAGCCTGCCCGCGCATTCCCGCAGCCATCTCTCCGAGGGAGGATCTCGATGCCCGCGACCAAAGAACTTCGTGTACGCCAGGGGCAGGTGATGCTCATGGTCGGCACCGCCAAGGGTCTGTTCCTGTTCGCCTCGAGCCCGAGCCGCGACAAGTGGGAACTCGGCGGGCCGTTCATGCCCGGCTCGCCCATCTACTCCGTCGCGCGTGACGCGCGCGGGGGCGATCGGCTGTTCGCCAGTGTCGACAACCCGTTCTTCGGCACGACACTTCGCATGAGCGACGACCTGGGGCGCACATGGAGCGATGGCACGACGGGTGTGATCAAGTTCCCCGAGGACACGGGCCTGTCGCTGAAGCGTATCTGGCAGATCGTGCCCGCCGGGAACAGCAGCACGCTCTACGCAGGCGTCGAGCCGTCGTCGTTGTTCGTCTCGAACGACCGCGGTGAGCACTGGGAGTTGGTGCGCGGGCTGCACGATCATCCGCACCGCGCCAAGTGGCAGCCCGGTGCGGGCGGCATGTGCCTGCACACGATCCTGCCGCACCCGACCGACAAGGCTCAGGTCACGGTCGCCATGTCGACCGGCGGCGTGTATCGCACGCGTGATGGCGGCGCGACATGGGAAGCACGCAACGTGGGCGTGCGTGCCGAGTTCATGCCGGACAAGTACCCGGAGTTCGGTCAGTGCGTGCACAAGGTGGTGCGCCATCCATCGCGCCCCGACACGCTGTTCCTGCAGAACCATTGGGGACTGTATCGCTCGGATGACGGCGGCGACTCATGGAACGACATCGCCAATGGCGTGCCCAGCGACTTCGGCTTCTGCATGGCGATCCATCCTCACGATCCCGACGTGGTGTACATCGTGCCGCTCGAAGCCGACATGTATCGCTGCACGCCCGAGGGCAAGATGCGCGTGTACCGCACACGCGATGGCGGCAAGCACTGGGAGGCGCTCACGAACGGCCTGCCGCAGAAGAACGCGCACGAGACCGTTCTGCGTGACGCGTTGTGCGTCGACTCGCTGAACCCCGCCGGCGTGTACTTCGGCACGCGCAGCGGCAAGGTGTACGCCTCGCCGGACGGTGGCGCGTCGTGGAACCTGGTCGTCGACGGGCTACCCGCGGTGCAGTGCGTGAAGGCCTATTACATCGGGGATCCCGCCAAGGCGCGCATTCCGCACGCGCGCAGCGCACGCACGGCGAGGAAGCCGGCGGCGGCGCCCAAGGTGAGCGCAGCAAGGAAGTCGCCAACGCGCGCGAAATCGGCGGGCAAGAAGGTCGCGAAGTCAGCCTCGAAGAAGGCTGCGAAGAAGTCCGTGAAGAAGGCCACCAAGAAGGCCACCAAGAAGGCGACCAAGAAGTCCGTGAGAAAACCCGCCAAGAAAAAGCCCGCGGCCCGGAGCCGATAGCTCATGTCCGTCCGCGTTCGCATCCCAGCGCCCTTGCGTGAACTGACGCAGGGGCGCCTGTGGATCGAGCTTCCCTTTTCCGCGGGCACCGTGGACGACGTGCTGGCCGAACTCGGCCGTGAGTACCCGGCCGTGCGCGACCGCGTGCTCACCGAGACGGGCGAGACGCGGCCACACGTACAGATCTTCGTGGGCGACGAGAGCATTCGCTTCACAGGCGGGCTCGCGACTGCCGTGCCCGACGGCGCCGAGATCAGCATCATCCCGGCGGTGAGCGGCGGGTAGAGGCGGTGGGTGCGCGGGTCATGCTATCTTGCTCCCATCGGAAACCCCGCACACCCCTGCCTATTCCCGAGGACGCCATGACCGAAGTCAGCATCTCCGAACGCCTCCAGACCGCGATGATCGCGGCCATGAAGGCCAAGGATCCAGACACGCTGTCCACCATCCGCATGCTGAAGACCGCGATCATGGAAGCGAAGACGGCCAAGCCGAAAGACGCCGTGCTGTCGTCCGCGGAGGAGATCGAGGTCCTCCAGCGCTATGCCAAGAAGCGGCGCGAGACCATCGAGATGAACATCAAGGTGGGTCGCGCCGACTTGAACGCCGCCGAGGAGCGCGAGATCGAGATCACGCAGCGCTTCCTGCCCGAACTGCTCTCGGAGGACAAGCTGGCCGAGATCGTGAAGGCTGCCGTCGCCAGCACGGGAGCTGCGGGCCCCAAGGACATGGGCAAGGTCATCGGCGCGGTGATGGCGCAGGTGCCCAAGGGCAGCGTCGAGGGCAGCACCGTGTCGCGCCTCGTGAAAGCCGCGCTCGCGGGCTGAGCACTCGCACGTCGGCCACAAACAAGAGCGCCCGGAGCCGCGAGGCCCCGGGCGCTGATTCATGGGCGCTCGTGCTTCAGCAGTCGGCGTCGGAGCCGTCGGGCAGTTTGCGGGCGAGCGGACGCAGCGCCTTCGTGCACTCCGGACTGCCGTCCGTCTTCCAGTACAGCTTGTTCTCGATCACTCGGCCGCTCGACGCCAGTTTGGTGACGGTGGCGGGGGCGGGCGGATGGCCGAGGTTCAGCCGGATCATCCACGTGCCCTTCGCAGGCCACGTGCGGGTGAACTGGTACACGCCGTGCTCAGCCGTGGGCTTGAGCGTGATGAGCACGGACCGGAACGTGCTGTCGACCACGCCCTCGGCGATCGCCCACGGTTCGAGCGTTGCGCTGGGGTCGCACGAGTACGTGCGGGCGGTGTAGGTGATGCCGTCGGGCCCGGGGCCCTCGATCTTCGCGTGCAGGCCGCCCGCGAACGCCGCCGGGGCGAACGACACGAACAGTGCGAGTGCTGTGAACCACTGACGCATGCGGACCTCCGATTCTCACAAGTGTGGCACATCGGGCCTCTGCAGCTGCACTCGAAAGACGCGCGGGGGGGCGGAGTGTTAACGAAGGGCGGGGCGGGCGTGTTTGGGGGGGGCGGGCCCGCTCATGCTTCACGAGCGCGGCAGGGGCCAGTACCGCAAAGAGCGCCCGGAGCCGCGAGGCCCCGGGCGCTCTTGCATGCATGGCCAACGTGCCGCTAGCAGTCTTCAAGCGTGATGCCCTGCTCCTTGGCGAGCTTCTCGAGGACCTTCCGGCATTCCGGGACGCCGTAGGTGTTCCAGAACAGCTGGTTCTCCTGCACACGGCCATCGCGGCCCACTGAGGCCACCGTGACCGGTCCCGGGGGCGGATCGCCCAGGTTCACGCGGATCATCCAGTCGCCCCTCTTGGGCCACGTCCGCTTGAACGTGTACACGCCCTTCTCGGCGCTGGGTTCCAGATTCAGCCGCAGGTACTGCAGCTTGCCGTCGGCCAGGCCATCGGCACACACCCAGGGCTTCAACGTGACCCCGGCCGGGCAGTCCAGCGCGCGCACCGTGTACGTGACGCCATCGCGACCAGGTCCTTCGATCTTGGCGTGCAGGCCTCCCGCCAAGGCCGCGGGGGCGACAGACACGAGCAGTGCGAGAGCCACGAACAGGCGATGCATGGGGCCTCCGTTCGCATCTTGTCTCGCACACCGGATTGGTGAGCGTCTCCTGAATAGACGTCTGGGCAGGCCCGAGTGTCAGCGCGCGATATTCTCTGCCAGCGCCTTGCCCTTGAGCCCGCCGCCCGGGCCGTGCCACTCGCGGTAGCTGCCCACGCCGAGCGCGTCCCACCAGGCTTGCAGGGCTGCGGGCTCCAGCGCCAGCACGCGCTCGATCGTCACGTCGCCCGGGACCGCGATCAGCGCCGCGATGCGCTCGGCGACCTGGCGGCGAGTCGTGCCCTGCACGCGCGGCAGCAGGTGCCACAGCGAGATCGCGTCGCTGGCCTCGGCCTGCGCCAGGATCGTCGCGAGGTCGTCGGTCTGGCACTGCATGTTGTCGGTCTGCGCGATCGCGGCCTGGAACGCGTCGCTGGCATACGCGCGCCGCGGCACGCCGGCGCCCGCTTCGCTGAGCGGGCACCAG
>JANNWR010000090.1:0-3349 GCA_031408715.1 bacterium | reverse complement strand
CCTAGGTGAATGTCACAGTTTCAATCCACAATGGCCCGTTTGAACCGCCCCTGGTTCTCCGGAGAGTCCGGACGTGACTTACGCAACCTGGATCAGTGCTGCCTGACGATGATAGTACGCCTGCTCGTACTCCGAGCCAGGAGCACGTCACGAGCAGCCCTCGACCCAACGGACCTCCGGTAGCCTGCCCGTGCGATAGCTCGTGACCTGCTTTCCATCGGTCTCGAAGATCATCCGATACTTGCTGTCCGCAGGCGCCACCGGCGTCACGATCAGATAATGCCCGTCGGCGTACTTGTGAGGCTGCACCTCGACGCGTCCTGGATAGAGCGCGTGTATGCGCGTTTCCGTGTCGCCGATTCCAGCGCCCTCTGCGGTCCTCACAGTCGCCTGCCCCCGAACGTCGAGGCGTGCGATGCGGCCGTCGATGACCATGAACGCGACGCCCGATCGTCCATCGACCGTGAGGTAGTAGCACGGTTCCGTTCGCGGCCCGAGCAGTACCAGCTGTGCGCCGAGCGCGTGTTCGGCCTCGGCCACCGTCATCCCCGCTCGCACGGGTCCGAATCCACTCACCTGGGCGGTCGAATCGATGCCCGCGGCGGGTTCGATGACGATGACGCTCGCCGTCGCCTGCACCGGGTAGGACTCTGCCACCGGGCCGGTGAACCACGCGCTCACGATCTGTCCCTGGCGGATGTCCTCGAACCGCCGCGTGATGCCCGAGCGCTCCAGAATCGCGACGCCATCGCGAACTCGGACCTGCGCCTTGGCCGAGCCGGACTCCTCCCTGGGATTCGCCTCGATCCTCAGAGTGCCTCCCCGACCGATCGCGGTCACCGTGCCGGTGATCGACGGAGAAGTGTTGGGCACGGTCGCTGCCACACTCCCTTCTGGTCCGGAATTGGAATCGGGCTGCTCCTGAGTCGCGGGAGCGCATCCGATCAGGGTGGCGGCCAGGACAATGGCTACGCGTATATTATTCACGAATGCCTCCGAGTCAGTCGTGGGGCTGCGCTCGGCCCGGGTCAGGCCCGCGGACCACGCGACCCTTCACACCCTCGCCCGCAGGATCCGACGAACTCGCGTGTCGACACGATGCATGTCGGAACCGTCCTCGGCGGAAGGCGCGAAGGCCTCGATCACGATTTCGCCGAGCAGTGTATCCGGCAGTGCCAGGGCCTTCTCGAACGTGCCCCGACAACCGGTTCCGCAGCTGGCGGTGGTCCAAGTTTCGATGACGACCCTTCCGCCCGCGTCCCGCACGCGCAGCCCCACCTGGGCCTCGAACACGTTGGCCGTGCCGCGTACCATCACCGGCTCTCCGACTTGGCTGTCGGGCACCGGTTCGAGCAAGACCACCGGCGGATCCTCGTCGTACGGAGCGAAATCAGCAAAGTCGGCCCGTGTCAGCGGCTGTGAGATGTCGAGGCCCTCTCCGGTGAACATCTGGACGGGCCGTCCTTCGAGCCACAGCCGGACACTGCGCACGCCGGGTACACGGGTGAGCGTGTACACCAGCTGGGCGAGGCGCATGCGCACAGATGTGGCACCACCCCCCGACTCGAATGCGCGTGCCAGGTCCACCGTCGCGCTCGAGTCGTGCACCGTGATGCCGAGCAGGCGGCTACCTGGTGGAACCGCGCTCGTGAGGCCGCGGGTCTCATCCGCAGCGCCCGGTCCAGCCAGCAGCGCGAGCGTCGCGCCACGTGCCAAGCCCGAATCGGGATGCAGGTAGCGAGTGACCGGCACGAGATGTTCCCCCCCGGCGTCGCTGAAATAGACGGACAGCGCTCGCAGGCCATCGGGCGCGAGCGGCGCTGGCGCCACGACGGCGTCCGAGTTGTTCACGCTTCGTCTCTCGCTACCGCATCCCGCCACCAGAAGCGCGAGCAGCAGGGCAAGTCCGGCATGCTGAGCCCGGCGGGCGTGCCGGTTCAGCGGCAGGCCTGCTCGAGTCGCTTGACCTGCCGGACTGCCCGAATCGCTTCCTGCGTCCGGGCACTCCTCGGGTGTAGTGAAGTGAGGGTGCTGCGATGATCTTGCCATATGCCGCGCCAGGTTCTCCGGAAAGCTCTCTACGTGAGTGCACGAGGCCGAGGCACGAGCCGCTACGCTCCCGGCGCTCTGTACTTGAGTTGCCCGGCCTTGCGCAGGGCATCCATCGTTTCGCCGACCGTCAGGAGAACGGTCGTTTCGAACGAGCGAAGCGCACCGCCGCTCTGGAGTGTCCCCATTCTCAGGACCGCGGCTCATGACAGCCTCGCGGGGATGATGGGGTGAACTTCGCTGCCGCTTCGGCTTCCAGCGGCTTCCAAGGATGCCACAGGCTGGACGATCACGGCACTCCCCGACTCCGACTTCATGGCCGCCCGAGCCCGTCGGCGAACTCGAGGCCGGCTCACCGGCCTTGGCATTCGCAGGAGCCCGCGGGTCGTGCGCTGTCCCCGCTTCGCGATCGCGGCGCTCGCGCTTGCGCTGCAGCCTGGCCTTGCGTCAGCCCAGGCGTTCAACGTCGGCGTGCGGTTCGACCTGCCCGTCGGCGCCAGTCCCCATTCGGTGGCGATCGGGGACGTGAACGGCGATGGCAAACCCGACCTGGCGGCAGCGAACAGCATCTTGAACACGGTGTCGGTCCTGCTCGCCCTGGAGACGACGCGCACGACGCTGTCCGTGAGCCCGAACCCGGCCGTGCTCGGCGCACCGGTCACGCTGACGGCGTCGGTGAGCGTTCCCTCGCCCGGCTCGGCCGCGCCCAGCGACTCGGTGCGCTTCTTCGATGGCACCACGCTCCTGGGCACTTCGCCGGTCAATGGCGGCGTGGCGGGCCTGGCGCTGTTCGCGCCGTACCTCGGCAGCCGCACGCTGTCGGCGGTATACAAGGGCGACGGCAAGTTGCTCGGCAGCTTCGCGCCGACCGCCACCGCGTTCGTGGCCAGCACCGCGGCGGCCCAGTTCACGAGCCTCACCGACGTGAGGAACGACCAGGGCGGCCAGCTCAGGCTCGTCTTCGCCCGCAGCCCGTTCGACTATGTGGGATCCGGCACGCCGATCACCGGCTACAAGGTGCTGCGCCGCGCCATCGTCGCCGCCCAGGCTGCCGCGGTGCGGCCGGATGGGCGGTCATCGGCCAGACCGGACCATGCCGATCTCCTGGGCTGGGACGAGCTCGCCACCGTCACGGCGACGGGCGATGACTACTACCAGTTGGTCGTGCCCACACTCGCGGACTCGAACAGTTCCGGCGCCCACCGCAACGTCTTCCTCACTCGCGCGCTGACGGCGGTGCCGACCACGTTCTACGAGTCGCCACCGGACTCGGGCTACTCGGTGGACAACCTGCCGCCGG
>JANNWR010000089.1:0-3739 GCA_031408715.1 bacterium | reverse complement strand
GGCTCGAGGGGCTCGAACCCTCCGCGTTGTGGGCCAAGGACGAGACCCGGAACGTCTCGGGATCCCACAAGGCACGGCACCTGTTCGGACTGGCACTCCTGCTCGAGGTGAGGGAACGCACCGGACTCGCGGACCCGGCACAGCGCAGCACTCACGAACTCGCGATCGCGTCGTGTGGCAATGCCGCGCTCGCGGCGGCTGTCGTGGCGCGCGCCGCCGGCCGACCGCTGCGCGTCTTCATCCCGCCCGACGCCAACCCGAACGTGGTCGACCGCCTGGGCGCGCTGGGCGCGCGCATCACGGTCTGCCACCGGCGGCCAGGAGAGGTCGGAGACCCGTGCGTCCGCGAGTTCCGCGCCGCGCGTGCGGCAGGCGCCGCGCCATTCTGTGTGCAGGGCAACGAGAACGGGCTCACGATCGAGGGCGGCGAAACTCTTGCCTGGGAGATGGCGGAATCGTTCGCTGCCGCCGATGCCGCACCGGATCGTCTGTTCGTGCAGACGGGCGGCGGAGCGCTGGCAAGTTCGTGCATGGCGGGCCTGCGCGTGGCGGTCGCTCACGGATTGCTCCCGGCGCTGCCGCGATTGCACGTCGTGCAGACCACCGGCGCGCTGCCACTGCGGCGCGCCTGGGAACGTATTGCGGCGCGCGTGCTCGAAGGCTCAGAGGATCGCGCGCGGCCGCTTCCCTCTCCACCCGGCACGCCCGCAGCCGGCTTGGGCGACAGTTCCAGCGCCGAGGCCGACCGCGCGACCGCGACGATACTGCGCGACCCCATCCGGGCGGGCGCGGTCCGCAACGCCCTGGAGCATGCGCGCACCCATCGCAGTCGCTACATGTGGCCGTGGGAGTCGCCACCGCACAGCATCGCGCACGGCATCCTGGACGACGAGACCTACGGCTGGGCCGCGGTGCTGCAAGGCACGATCGACAGCGGGGGCTGGCCGCTGACCGTGTCCGAGGCACTGCTTGCGGAAGCGTGTTCGGCCACGCGCAACAACACCGGGATCATGGCCGACGCCACCGGGACGGCGGGGCTTGCCGGGCTGATGGAACTGCTGGCTGCGCGGGTGATCCCGAAGCACGAGCGCGCCGTTGTGGTGTTCTCGGGCGTGGAGCGCTAGGGCGGGCCTCCAGAGGCTGGTTGACGGGTTCGGAATGGCCTTTCTGGCGTTTCACGTAAGCGTGTGGACAACGACTTATGGTGGGACTCTTGCCTTCTCCAACTTTCGCCGCACAACGTTAAGGATTGAGGCAAACCGACCGACACTCCAAGGTATCAGGTTGGGCTCAGCGCGGGACCAGGACGGTCCGTGCGGCCCGGCCATCGCCTCGGGGGCACTCTCTTGCCACGCAGCATCGCTACCCATGCGCTGTTGTGGATGTTCGTCCTCGCAGTCACGCCATCGGCGGCGCGTTGCCAGGAGCACGACCACGGCCAGATGGCTGGCGACGTCAGTCCGGTCACCCCACAACTCGGCATTCACGGGTTCTTCGACGTCACGCTCGCCGCGACTCGTACGCGCCATGGATCCGCCGACTCGACCTCCTTCGGGAGCGGACTGGGCCAGCTCGACCTGCTACTGACCTCGCGCATCTCGGAACGCATCTCGTTCCTGGGCGAAGTTGTGCTCGAGGCGGAAGACAACGGCGACAGCGCCGCCGATGTCGAGCGAGCCTACGTACGCTACTCGCTCTCGGACCACCTGCGCGTCTCCGCAGGACGGACCCACGCAGCGGTCAGCTACTGGTACGTGACTTCTCACCACGGCGGATTGCTGCAGCCCACGATCACGCGCCCCGCACCGGTGCGATTCGAAGACGAGCCAGGCGGCGGCTACCTGCCGGCGCATGCGGTGGGCCTGGAGTTGGGTGGACATGAATCCCTGGGTGACGTGACGTTCAGTTGGGTGGCGAATCTTGCCAACGGCCGGCCAGCCCGCCGCCAACAAGTGCAGACATCGCGCGATCGGAACCAGGACAAACAACTCGGCATGAGCGCGACGCTCAGCGGAAGCGGCGCCCTCGAATGGCATGCCGGCGGCGCGCTGTTCCACGATCGCGCGGCGAATGACGAAGGTATCGGCCCCGAGACCGATCAGGACATCGCCAGCATGCATCTGGCACTCCGGCATGCGTGGTTCGACCAGATCGGCGAATACTTCGTGGTCCGCGACCTCGACCGCACAACGCGCATCGAGCGCAGCAATCGGGCGTGGTATGGCGTCGTCTCACTCGGGCCCGGACCGTGGCGGCCGTATGTCGCGACGGAAGGAATGCGCATGGCTTCTGGCGATGCGTACTACGCGGGCCTCCCGAACATGGACCGCGTCACGGCAGGACTGCGCTACGACATCAACGCCTTCAATGTCGTGAAGCTGGAATACCGGAACGGCACGACCGACGGCGCTCGTACCCACGAGCTGTTGCTCCAGACGGCGTTCACCTTCTGATCTCATGACCTCACTCGCCACCACTCTCCGTAGCGCAGCACACGGTTCGGCGCGGACGCTTCGAGCCGCAACCGCGAGCCTGGCTTTGGCGCTGGCGGCACTGAACGCGAGTACGGTGACGGCTGGCGACGTCGCCCCTCACCACGACAGCGGCAGCTATATGCTCATCGTCAGCCCCGACGTGGAGGTGATCGGCATCTCGGCCGCCGATGTCGGCCGCCTATTGCTCGGGCAGCGGCGCTACTGGCGCTCTGGCCAGCAGGTCGTCCTGCTGTTGCCCGCGAGCGGATCTCCCGCCCGCCGCTATCTGCTCGACCGCGTCTTCCGCATGACCGAGGCTGACTACCGGCGGCACACGCTCGGACAGCTCTACCGCGGCGAACTCGACTATGCTCCGAAAGCGGTGCTTTCCGATGGGGAAGCCCTGCAATATGTGACCAGCGGCCACGGCGCCCTCGCGGTCATCCCCGCGAGCGTGGGCTTGCCCACCGACACCCACGTGCTTCGAATCGACGGCAGGCTGCCGGGTGATCCGGGCTATCTGCTGAGTCACTGAGTCATGCGCACCGTCCTGCGCCAGCGGCTGTTCCAGCGCTTCTTTTTGTCGATCGGCGGCGCGCTGGTCGTGTCGTTCGCCCTGGCGGCTGTCGTCACCCTCGCGGTCGGTACGCGCTCCCTGGGCTCGAACGTCAAGACGGAGTTGGTCGGAGCCGCCAATACAATCCATCTGACGCTCGAGGCGTTCCTCGACCCGCGCGGCTCGGACCTTAAACTGCTGTCACAAGCCGAAGCGATGGACGACGTCCTCACGGGCGACGCGAATTTCCGCATCCAGAATGCGCTGATGGAACTGCTGCGCACGACGCACGGGACGTACGACGAACTGTTCGTGGTCGATGCACATGGCACCATCATCTCCGGGACCCGCATGGAGCGCATCGGAGAATCCGTGCCGTTTCCCATCGCGAGCCTGGCGCCCACCATCGACGGCAACTGGCTCACTTCTGGACCCCTGCGCGTTCCGGGCGCCAACAAGCGCGTCCTGCCGATGGCCCGGCCGCTGCGATCGCGGCTCGCACAACAGAACTCTGGCTGGCTCGTCGCACTCGTGAGTTGGCCCAGCATCTCGGCACTGGTCTCGAATGTGGCGATCGCGGGCCGCCCGCAACGGCCGCTGGCGTTCGCGGTCTTGTTCACTGGCGACACACCATCCGGCGGCCGCGTGGAGTGGCTGCAGCAGGCGATGCAAGCGCACAGCATGACGCGCGCAGAGCACCGTCTGCATG
>JANNWR010000088.1:0-10305 GCA_031408715.1 bacterium | reverse complement strand
GGTGGCTCCAGGGGGTGCGGCCGGCGGAATTCCCTGTCGCGCTGGCGCGCTGCTGCGCTAGCGTCGTCGCACGGCTCTCCGGATCGGGCGTGCCGACCAGGCAGGAAACGCATGCACCGCCGAGATGTCTCTCGCTGCACCCCATCGCCCCGAATGTCCGTCAACGCCAGCCCGAAGCGGGCGCTGGCCGGGTTCGTCGTCGTGCTCGCATGCCTGTTCGCGCTGGTACCAGGGGCTGCCTCGGCGAAGAAACGTGACCGCACGAGCGAAGCGCGGGGCCTGATTCGCGACGGCGTGAATCGCTACTCGGAAGGCACACTCGAGCAGCGCCGCACCGCCCTTCGCCAGCTCGAGCAGGCCGCCAAACTCACGCCGCACGACCCTGCGGCACTGTTGCCACTGGGCCACGCCTACCTTGACGCCGGCTTCGCGCACTCAGCCGCCGAGACATTCGAGCGTGTCACGCGCGAGCATCCGATGCTGGCCGGGGGCTGGGACGGCTTGGGGCTGGCGTGGAAGCGCGACTGGCTCGCCACGCTGGCGCCGAGTTCGTTGCAGCAGGCGGTGGAGTGCTTCGGCAATGCGGCTCGGCTCGATCCCGCACGCGCGCGGACCTGGGCTGTGCTCGCGGTGCTGCGCGTGGAGCAGGGCGACCTGCGTGGCGCCGGGTTGTCGGCGGAACGTGCGCTCGCGACCGATTCCGTGACCACCGAGGCGTCGCTGGTCGGGGCCTACCTGGCCTATCGCGCAGGCCGTGTGCCGCTGTCGGAGAGCCTGTTCATCGCCACTATTCCGCGTCTGGCCCCAAGGCTGGCAGCGCGCTTCCGCGATGTCTCGCCACTCGTGACGCCGGAGGATGGGGAGGAGCTGGAAGTGCTGTCGCCGCGTGCGCGAGACGAATACGTGCGCCGGTTCTGGAGTGCGGCTGATCCGGATCCCACCACGGTGGCGAACGAAGCGCGTGTGGAGTACTGGGCCCGCGTGGCGCACGCGATCATGCTGTTCAGCGACAGCTGGGACGCACACTGGGACATGCGCGCGGAACTCTACGTTCGCTACGGCTCGCCGCAGCGCGTGGCGTACGAGCCACTCGGCCATCCGCTCGCCAAACGCCTGAATGAACATGACTACATCTATGGTGATCCGCTCGGCGGCGCGCGCCGTGTTGGCGAGCACGTGCCGTTCTACACGGAGCTTCATAACCAGTTGTGGGATTACCCCCAGCTTGGCATGCGCGTCCTGATCGAGGACCGCACGCTGTCGCAGCGCTACGAGCTGCCGCGAGATCAGTTCGCCTCGACCGATCCCGTGCCGGATCTAGAGGCCATGGCCCGTAACGGCCTCGTGAGCACGTCGGCCGGGCGCGGGGCCTTCGCGCTCCTGCCCCCGGGCGTCACGCCGCTGCCGATCCTCACTGGCGTGAGCACATTCGAGAGCGATCAGGGTCCGATATTGCTGGCGCACGTCTCGGCGCCGGCGCGCGAGCAGCCCAACCTGATCGCCGAGTGCGTGGTGGTGGATTCCACCGAGCATGAAGTCGCTCGCCAGCAGCGCCCGCTCGGAGCCGCGCGCTGCGACCCGGGCGTGCTGCGCGCGGGCGATTTCTCGTTCCAACTGCCGCCCGGGCCCTATCGCGTGGCCATCGCGGTGAGCGACGGTCAGGGCGCGCGGGGCGTGCAACGCACGTATCACGACGTACCGGTGCCGGAGCGAACGTTGTCGATGAGCGCGCTCATGTTGGTGTGCGGCCCCCTCGATGCGGCGCGCGGCACCAGTAGCGTGCGGCTGGACCCGGACCTCGATGCCGCGATCGCAGCCGACGAACCGCTGCTCGCGTACTTCGAGGTTTACCGACTGCAACCCGATGCTCAGGGCGTGACGCTGTTCGACTACGAGTACACGGTGCGTCCCGTGCGCGGCGAATCGAATCCGCTGCGCAGACTGTTCCCCAAGCAATGGTCCGACCAGATCAGTGTGCGCAGCCCGGCCGATGGCACGAGCCCGACCCGGCGTCAATACATCACCGTGCCGATGCAGTCGCTGCCACCGGGTCGATACAAGCTCGAGGTCAGCGTGCACGACCGGCTCGGCAGGCGGAACACGCGCCGGTGGGTCGAGTTCACGAAGCAGGCGCCGCCGCCTGCCGCCGAAGAGCCAGCAGAATCCCGTCGCGGGTCTTGATCGCGCACACGCGGCGTTCTCAGACAGAACCTAGACGGCCAGCCGCTCTTCCCGCCGCTGTCGACGTGTGACCAGCCCCATGAGCACGAAGCCGTAAACGAAGCCGGCGATGTGTGCCCACCACGCGACGCCGCCGCTGCCACTGCCCACCGAAAGCGTGCCCGAGATGAACTGCAGCACGAACCAGATGCCGAGCAGCAGCAGTGCCGGCACGGCGATGACCTGGAAGAAGAAGAAGATCGGGATGAGCGTGAGCACTTTGGCGCGGGGGAACGCCATCGCGTAGGCCCCGAGCACGCCGGCGATCGCCCCGCTTGCACCGACCGTGGGGATGGGGGAACCCGGGATGAACGCCGAGTGCACAAGTGCGGCCACCAGCCCGGCGCTCAGGTAGAAGCCCAGGAAGCGCCACGAGCCCATCTTGTCCTCGACGTTATCGCCGAAGACCCACAGGTACCACATGTTCCCGATCAGGTGGAGCCAGCCCGCATGCAGGAACAGTGAGGTCACGACGGTGCCAAGCTCGAATGGGAGTGAGGTCTCACCGGCGAACGATGCGAACAGCCGGCCGGGAACGACGCCCCAATCCCGCAGGAACTCTGGCAATGCCTCACCCTGCGAGAGCTCCACCAGGAACACCAGCACGTTCAGGACGATCAACGTGCGGGTGGCGATGGGGACTCGCTGAGCGGGGTTGTCGTCGCGGAGCGGGATCATTCTTCCTTCACGCCTCGGCATGGGGGTGGGAGGGGTGGACCGGGCGTTGACGTTTCGTTGTCGCGTTCCCTATCCTGCCTGTTCGGCCGCGATCCTGCGAGCAAGCTGGCTGCAACTTCCAGCGTGCTGCCGCATCGAAAGCCTTCCAGTCATGCAACTGTAGGCCGGTGTGGCCCACGCCCCTGTTCTGGACCCATCGACGCTCTGGCCCCCCGCCATCACCTGTTTTCCTGGAGAACCTCATGTCGAACGCCAATCCGGTCACCGACGCCACCTTCGAGGCTGAAGTCCTCAAGTCGACCGTCCCCGTGCTCGTCGATTTCTGGGCGCCGTGGTGTGGACCGTGTCGTGCGGTGGCCCCGGCCGTGGACGCGGTCGCCGCGGAGTTCGAGGGTCGTGCCAAGGTGGTCAAGCTCAATACGGATGAAGAGCAGCAGGTCACGATCAAGTACGGCGTGGGCTCGATCCCGACGCTCATGGTGTTCAAGAACGGCGAGCTGGTGGAGCGCGTCATGGGCAACCGGCCGAGGGCTGAGCTGGCCCAGCTGGTGTCGAAGCACATCTAGCTTTCGTTGTGTTGCACGATCCGGCCCCGTGAGTCCCTCGACTCGCGGGGCCGGACTGCGTTGCGTTCTGGACGGTGCTGCGTTCGGGACGGCGTTGCGTTCCGGACGGGGTCCTGGTGCGGCCGACTGCAACTGCTCGCGTTCCGGACGGCCCGGGTACGAGACGGGCCGTGGATGAGGCGAACGCTCGGTTCGGCCCTCCCTGGCCTCACCTCCCTGACGCGCCCTTGACGGCCTCCGCCAGTCCCTGGCTCCGGCCTGGGCGCGACTCGCCCCATCCACAGCCCACCTCGTGCCCGGTCCTGATGTGGCGGGCGCGAGCGGCGTATCGGTCGCGCGGCACTTCGTGGGCGAGCTGTGTCGGGCGTGCGGTACTGCGGGCGCGAGTCGCGTCACTCGGGTGTCGACTCGTGCATGGGGAGGCGTTCGACTTCGACTACGGTCGTGGGATGCGATGCGCGGGTGCGCGTCCCAGCTTCTGGAGCGCGGCGCGGACGCGATCTTTGGCACTCGCGCCGGGCATGTGCGCGGTGATCTCGACGCCTCGGCGTGCTTCGGCGAGTGTGAAGCGCAGCGTGCGGAGCGCTGCGATGATGTCGGCGCACACGGACTCGTTCGCGTCGCGCACCGTGTTCAGTGCCGCCGGTGCGTAGGTGTCGGTGGCAACGGTCATGTCGCGCGGCGTGTTGAGCGCCACGCCGCACACGGATGATCCGACGTCCAAGGGCGCGGTAACGTGATCTGTCTCGGCTGCCACGAGCTGGCCGGGCTGCGACTGCGCTGCCGCGACTTGCTCGCTCGATCGCGCCTGGGCATCCCGCTTCGCGTTGCGCTGCCGCGTTCGCACCGCCTCCGCTCGCGCCTGCTCCGTGCGTGCCGCGATGTGCTGTGCGCCGAACTCGCGCTTGGCTTCGAGCTGGTTATGCCGTCGGCACAAGGTGCGAAGATTCGCGACGGTGGTTTGGCCGCCCTTGGCGAGCGGCACGATGTGGTCGATCTCGAGATGCCACTCCGAGCCGCAAAGCGTGCCGTCGGGGCCGGTGAACGTGCAGCGGCCGCCATCGCGTTCGCACACCGCCTGGCGGATCGCCTTCGGCACATGGCGGCCGTTCGGCTTGCCGTCAGCCGGGCGAGTGCGGACGCCCTTGCCGAACTTCTGTCGGTCGAGCAGCTCGGCCGCGAGCTTCAACGCGTACTCGATCACCAGCGCCGCATTGCCCGAGGGCACGCGATGCGAGGCGAGGGATCGCACGCGCTGGAAGTGCTCGTACGCCACCATCGAGAGCTGGCCGCGCAGGGCCACACAATCGGCCGAGAGCGGCGTGAACTTCGCGTGGAGTGCGGGCTGGGACGCGACGACGTTCGGCTCGGTCGTCCCCGGAAGTGGTCCCGTCGAGTTGGCGAAGTTCTCGAGTACTGATGGGACAGGAGGTGGCCCCGGGGCCACCTCGACCTCGAATTCCCCAGCAATTTCGCTAGTCAGCGCAAGTGCGGGCGAATCGTCCTGCACACGGGCGCGGGGGAATCGGCGCGCCAACATGAACTCCAGTTCCACGCGCGTTCGGTTCGCCGCCGCCTCGAGCAGCTCGGCCGCATTCGCATCGGTGAGATGCGTAGCGAGTACGAGCACGCCACCCAGGTTCAGCCGTCCATCCGCGATCATCTCGAAGATGACCGGGCACTCGAGCGCCGTCCGGCACGCCCGGATGCGTTCGTTCGCGCGATCCTCCGACATGCGCAACCGCCGGACGCAGTAGTCCTGCATCGAAGCGAACCCGGCCCGCAGGTATTCCTCGCGCACTTCCAACTCGGCCATGTGCGCCAGCACGTCGGCGTCGGTGGCCAGTTCCTGCTCGGCCAGCACATCGAGCTGGCGGACCAACACCGGCGTGGGAACAGCGCGAAGCGTGTAACGGTTCGTGGGGCGCGACAGGATGGCACTCGACATGACCGCTCCGCTCGGGGGCGGGAACTCGGGGGCACGCATGAAGGCTAACACGCGCGTTCGCGGCCTCCGTACATGCGCGCACAGCGGAAAACGCAGGTCGCCGAGAGAAAAACGCACCCCGCATACTCGATACGCGAGCTCCATCGAATCCACGCACGCACACGAGCGATGACAAGTGCAGTCACACTCCCGAACATCGCGTCGCGTCGAACACGTCAAGAAGCAATTTCACACGACCCGTCATCTTCACGAACGCCGCACAACTCGCGCACGAAGTGCCGCGCGAACGACACGCCGCGCTTGCGAACCAGATCAGGCCCACGCACGAGGTGGGTTGTGGATGAGCCAACTCGCGCCCGAAGTGCCGCGCGAACGACACACCGCGCGTGCGAACCAGATCAGGCCCGGGCACGATCTGGGTTGTGGATGAGGCGAGTTGCGCACGCAGTCCCGCGCGAACGACACGCCGACCGCGCCCGTCAGAACAGGGCCGGGCACGAGGTGGGTCGTGAATGAGGCGAGTCGCGCCCAGGCCGGAGCCAGGGACTGGCGTAGGCCGTGAAGGGGGCGTCAGGGAGGTGAGCCCAGGGATGGGCGAACCGAGCGTTCGCCTCATCCACGGCCCGCCTCGTGCCCGGACCGTCCGGAACGCGAGCCGTTGCAGTCGCAGGCCAAGTGCAGCCCGTCCGGAACGCAAAGCAGTCTGGAACGCGACGCCGTCCGGAAGGCGAGCACTCGGACCCGCGCCTCGTTCCCGGATCGTCCGGTACGCGAGTAGTCGCCGACGGAGAAGCACGCGGTTCCGGCTCCGCTACTTCGCCACCACCCCCGCCAGCGGGTAGTCGTACAGCTGCGCGAAGTATTCCCCGATCATGCGCTCGCTCGAGAACGCGTAGCGCGTCGACTTCACGCTCTCGAGCATCATGCGCGACCACTTCTTGCGGTCCTTCCACTTCGGCACCACGCGCTGCTCCAGCGTGTCGTACAGATCATGCAGGTCCCGCACATCGTCGCCGGACTTCACGTCACCGATGGCGAAGCCGTTCACGTTGTCGACGCAGGCCTCGGGCCACCAGCCGTCCAGAATGCTCACGTTCAGCACGCCGTTCATGGCGGCCTTCATCCCGCTCGTGCCGCTGGCTTCCAGCGGCCGCACCGGGTTGTTCAACCACACGTCGCAGCCGCGGGTCAGCAGCCGGCCCAGCGCCATGTCATAGTTCTCCAGGAACACGACCTTCCCCGGATGCTTCCGGGCTCCCTGCACGAGACGGGCGACGATGTTCTGGCCATTCAGGTCGTCCGGGTGCGCCTTGCCCGCGAACAACACGCGAACGTTGTGCTTCTGGAGCAGGCCTTCCAGCCGAGCTTCATCTCTCAAGATCAGGTCGCTGCGCTTGTAGCTCGCGGCGCGGCGCGCGAAGCCGATCAGCAGCGCGTCGTGCTCCAGTGCGACGCCCTGGCGGCGCTGCACCTCGCCGATCAGTGTCGCCTTCAGCTTCACGTGCGCGTCCCAGATCTTCGCCGCGTCATCGCCGGCTTCGCGGATCTCGGCGGCCTGCCAAGTGGGCACGTGCACGCCGTTCGTGATCGCGCCGATCTTGCAGGCACCGGTGACGTCCTTCCACATGGCGCGCGACGTCTCGCCGTGCAACTGCGCCACGGCATTGGCCGCGCGTGACAGCCGCAGCCCGGCCACGGTCATGCTGAATGGTTCGCCGCCGATGGCACGCATCTCGGCACCCGACAGCTGCAGGCAGGCGCCCATGCGGCGCAGGTCCGCGAGCGCGTGTTCCTCGTTCCCCGCCCGGACCGGCGTGTGTGTGGTGAACACCGTCTGCGCCCGCACGCGTTCCCACGCCTGCGGGAACTGCAAGCCCGACTCCATGAGCTCGGCGATGCGCTCGATCCCGGCGAACACCGCGTGGCCCTCGTTGAAGTGGTAGGTGTGCACGTTCAAGCCCAGCCAGCCCAACGCCCGCACCCCTCCGATGCCGAGGATCATCTCCTGCGCGATGCGCGTATCCGTGCCGGCTTCATAAAGCCGGTGTGTGATCCAGCGGTCTTCTTTCCGCAGTGGTTCGAGCAGGTAGAGCGGGATGTTCCCGTGGCGTTCGGTCACCCACACCCGTACCGGCACTTCCTGGCCGCGCACACGCACGCGCACGCGCACGCCGGTGTCTTCCAGGAACGCGTTGTCGTAGCCCGGGTACTCCATGTAGGGCCGGCCGTCGGCGCCGATGCGCTGCACGCAGTAGCCGCGTTCCCACAGCAGGCCCACCGCGACCATCGGCACGCCGGCGTCGCGCGCGGCCTTCACATAGTCACCCGCGAGGATGCCGAGGCCGCCCGAGTAGATGGGGAAACTCTCGTGCAGGCCGTACTCCATGCAGAAGTAGGCGATGCACGGGACCCGCGAGTGGGTGCTGGAGCGTTCGGTCATTCGTGCTCAGACCGGCCGCGTCATCACGGTGGTCTCGGTGCCGTCCGTTTCTTCCATGACCCAGCGCACGGAACGACTGCACGGGCAGTTGCCACCCAGACGCTTCAGCTTCGGCATCGCCTTCACGCCCTGCTCCACCGTGAGTGTGCCGGAGACCACCTGACGCAGCGCGTCGGCATACAGGCGCAGGTCGCGGCTCGCGATGTAGCCCGGGTTCAGGTGCTTGCCCAGGTAGCGCAGGTATTCCTCGGCGTCCGTGAACACCTCGCCGTCGACGCCGATCATCTGGAATGCCAGTTCGCCCTTGCGGCGGAAGAAGCGCGGGTCGGGCAGGTGCAGGATGGCCTCGAACGGCAGGCCTTCGTGCGCGCCGTGCGTGCGCTCGAGCTCGTCGAGCACGCTCTCGACCTTGTCGGGCGAGTAGCCGGGGAAGCGTGCCCGCACGAAGCGCGTGTTGATGTCGCGCACCATCTTGCGGCATTCCTCGGTGTACTGGTCCACGGCCTCGCGGTTCATGAGATCCTTGAAGCCGTACTGGATGTTCTTGCCTCCGCCGCGCTCGTCGCCGAACATCTCGAGCCCGCGCGCGAACCACTTGTTGATCGACTGCTGCACGAGTTCGAGATTCGCGAGCGGATCGCCCTTGGCGGCGCGCTCGGCGAAGCGCCGCAGCGGGATCACGCCGGCGGCCAGATGGAAGGCTTCCTCACGCAGCATCGGCGGCATCGAGTCGGCCATCGGCTTGTAGGCGCACACCTTCTGCATGGTGAGCTGGTACTTGCCGACGCGGTCGATGAACGCCGCGAACGTGATGTTGTCCATGAACGAGTCGTAATCGAGATTGAACGCATCCAGCACGTGGTTGCCGGTGGTCATGGACAGGATCTCCTCGACCATCTGCGGGCCCGTCACGCCGCCGCTCACATGCGACCAGTCCTTGCTCAACAGCAAGTGCAGCATCTGATAGCCGTGGCGCAACTCCTCGGCCATGACGCGCATCACCCAGGCGCGGTCCTGGTCGTCGTGCGCGCGATCGATCGTGCCGGCGTGCTGCTGGATGCTGCCGAACTCGGTGCTGGCCTGTGCCTTGATGATGGCGAGCAGGTGGCGCGCCTGGTCCTC
Organism: bacterium; assembly: GCA_031408715.1. GTDB lineage: Bacteria > Eisenbacteria > RBG-16-71-46 > RBG-16-71-46 > RBG-16-71-46 > JAIOPA01. The sequence goes on along the minus strand of JANNWR010000088.1, from coordinate 1,331 downwards.
GGTCAGTTCGTCGGGATTGACGCGCTTCTTCTCGCCCTTCTGTTCGCCGACGTGGATGACGTCGGGGGTGCCGAGTTCCATCTTGGCGCACAGGCAGAACTTCTCGTCCTTCGGGAAGAACTTCTCCCAGCCGGCGAGCAGCGTGTCGTAGTCCTTGAAGTGATGGCGGCGCCAGTGTTCGACGGCGTCGTGGTACTTGTGTTCAAGGGTGACGTTCTCGACCTTCATAGGGGCATCGCTCCTGGGAAATACAGGGGGGCTTGTTAGAGCCGGATCTCGAGCGCCTGCAGCGGCGCCGGCGTGAAGCCGATGGCCTTCAGGAACCCCGCCACGCCTCCATCGTTGGTATCCACCAGCGTACGCACGCTCTTGGCGCCACTCGCGACGAAATGCGCCCGGATCGCGTCGAACAGCTTGCGGCCGAGGTCCTTGCCGCGCTGGTCGGGATCGATGCCAAAGCGCTCGATCCAACCACTCGGCTCGTCGAGTCCGAACTCGCCGGCGCGCAGGTCGCCCAACATGAAGCCCACGACCTTGCCCTCGAATTCGGCGACCTGGGAGGCACCGGGGTCGCGACGCGTGTAATACATGACGCGCGTTTCCCAGACCTCCGGTCGGTAGATGCCGGAGATCTTCTCGTCGATGCGGACAATCCCGCTGATATCCAGCTCATCCAGCGGCCGGATGCGCACGGTGGTGCTGACTTCGGGCATGGGAGTCTCCCGGGACAATGGAGGTGCAAGGCCAACAAGTGCACCGAAATTAGCAGCTTTCGTCGCGCGCTGCAGGTCCGGCCGCCCGGTCCTCCCGGACGTGATCGAGTACTTCGGTGCCACCGACCACGGGGCGGTGGGAGCCAGCGGGAGAGCCGAATCCCAGGCATGCATCTCGCCCGGGCCGCGTGCATGCACCTTTACATGCTCCGGACGCGCGCGCATCATGCGCCGCAGTGCGAACCCACCGCTCGTGCCGCCCCCGGGGCAGGGAGCCCCGCCGGACGCTGCTGCCCAGCGATCCTGAGGGCACACGGGACTCTTCGCCGGAGCATCCTTGAGCCGCAGGACACAGCTGTCGCCGCCCCGCCGCCTCGCTGTGCGGTGGTGCGCATGAGTCGCATCGAATCACCCGCGCGTCCGCCTTTCCGTCTGTTGCCGCTGATGCTGGCCGTCCTGGCGCTGGCGTCGCTGCCCTGGCTCACGGCACGCTACGAGACTGGCGAGTGGTCGCGATCGCCCCGCGAGACTTGGTCTTCGAGCGTGGCGTCCGCCATCGCGGTCGCATTCGGCGTCTGGATCATCGTGCTGCTGCGCCGCGAGCGTGAGACGGCTTCA
>JANNWR010000087.1:0-6795 GCA_031408715.1 bacterium | reverse complement strand
GAAGATGTAGGGCTTGGGGTTGTAGCGCTTCATGAAGTCGGCGTTCGCATGGCACTTGGCGCACAGCTCGGCGATCTCGCTGCGCTTCGGCTTGCCGATGTAGCCCTGATCGGGGTCCATGGCGCTGATGTCGGGGTCGCTTGCGACACCACCGTGGCACGCCACGCAACCCAGCCCGCGCTGGGCGTGGATGTCGTTCGAGAAATCGAGCGTCGGCTCCACGAGCCGGCGTTCTTTCTCCTTGCGGTGGCAGTCGAGGCAGGTGTTCACCGAGGCCGGCGCGGGTGGCAGCGCGTGCGCCGGCACGGCCACCAGCGTGCCACCCCAGGTGGTGAACGCCAGCAACGCGGTCAGAAAAGCGCGAGTCGCGTTCATGGCTTCACCGGCTGGTACACGAGCAATGTGAAAACGATCACGTACACGATGGCGATCACCCCCAGGGCAGACCACAGCTTCGAGCGCGTGCCCTCACCCTTCGGGTCGTCGAGGAACGGCGCCGCCACCCAGATGGCGGCCGCGGCGCCTATGCCGAGGATGCCCACGATCTCTCCCTCGATCCCGAGGATGTGTGCCGGCAGCATGCGCAGCGTCTGGAACATCCAGCCGAAGTACCACTCGGGCTTGATGCCCGCGGGTGCGGGCGCGTAGGGGTCGGCCTTCGTGCCGAGTTCCCATGGGAACAGCGCGGCCAGCAGCGCCAGCAAGCCGAGTGCGGCCAGCCACCCGACCACGTCGCGGAGCAGGAAGTCAGGCAGGAACCTCATGCTGCGCTTGGGCCCCGGTGCGCGCTCCACCGAAGGCGGCACGCTCATGCCGTGACGCTGCACCAAGTAGACGTGCAGCCCCACGAGCAGCGTCGCGATCGCAGGCAGCACGGCGACGTGGAAGCCGAAGAAGCGCGTCAGCGTGCCGCCCGTGATCTGGTCCCCACCGCGCAGGAAGCGGACGAGGAAGTGCCCGACGAACGGGACGGCGCCCGTGATGTCCGTACCCACCTTGGTGGCGAAGAACGCCAGTTGGTTCCAAGGCAGAAGGTAGCCGCTGAAGCCGAACGCGAACGTCAGCCCGAGCAGAACCATGCCCGACAGCCAGGTCATCTCACGCGGGCCACGGTAGGCCTTGAGCAGGAACACGCTGAACATGTGCACCATGGCGGCGCCGACCATCAGATTCGCGCTCCATGAGTGAATGGAGCGGATGAGCCAGCCGAACGACACCTCGGTCATGAGGAAGCGCACGCTCTCGTAGGCTTCATCCGCGCTGGCGCGGTAATACAGCAGCAGCAGGATGCCCGTGCAGACCTGGATCCCGAACAGGAACAGCGTCATACCGCCCCAGTAGTACCAGAAGGTGTGGCGGTGGACCGGGACGGTCTTGTGTTCGGCGAGTTGCACGAACGTGTCCAGCCCGAGGCGGTCGTACAGCCACTGCTGGAGTCGGGAGCTCACGAGGCCTGCAGCTTCTCGATGACGATCTCATCGCCGAGCTCGTGGACGGCGTAGACTTCGAGCGGGCGGGGCGGCGGGCCGGAGATGTTGCGCCCCTCCAGATCATAGATGCCATTGTGACACGCGCACAGGATGCTCCGGTCGGCCGGCCGGAACTGCACGGTGCAGCCCAGGTGCGTGCACACGGCTGACAGCGCGCGATAGCTGCCGTCGGCGTCACGGATGAGCAGACCAGGCTGGCCACCGAACGGGAAGATCTTGAACGAGCCGGGCTTCAACTCGTCCTTGCGTGCGGCGACGACGCGACGTGTCGCGGCTTCGGGTGAAGGCGGCGGAATGAGGTAGCGCGCCACCGGGAACAGGACGAAACCGCCAATCGCAGTGCCCGAGAGCCGGATCAGGAAATCCAGAAACCGCCTTCGGTTCATCGTCACCCCTCGCCGCGTCCTCGCGGCTGAGCAGCAATGAGCAGCACCCCGATCCATCCGGGAACTTGACCGTACCCTGACCCCCGGGAGGCGGTGCTGCAAGGGGTCAGTCCGTACCATGGCCCCGGCCGAGTCAGGGCAGGACTGGGAGAGGAATCGAGTGAGATAACTGGATGCGGCCCTGATCTTGTCCACTATCGCGATGTCCTGTCAGCAGATAGCGTCAGGCGCACGGGCCGTGGTCAGGGGGCGGTGAATCCTCGGGTGAGGCGGCATACGGGGCGGTGCTTGGGATTGCCCAACGCCATCCAATGCAGTAAGTTCGAGCTCGACTCTCACCCATGCGTAAGGGTATGACCGAAATCATTCAGAGCAACCTCGGCTCCAGCAATGGCTCTCACTATCTGCGCGTCGGCGACCTTGCTCGCCAGGCGGGCAAGACGGTGCGTGCGATCCATCTTTATGAGGAGCTCGGGCTCCTGGAGCCGGCGACGCGTTCGAGCGGAGGCTTCCGTCTGTACCATCCGGCGGCGGTCGAGCGCGTGCACTGGATCGACCTGCTCAACGGTCTCGGATTGTCGCTGCAGGAGACCCGCGAGGTGCTCGAGCGCTGGTGGAAGTCGGATCGCGGGCCCGATGCCATGGATGAGTTGCGCGCGTTGTTCGGCGCCAAGTTGGAAGAGACGCGGGGCAACATCCGCCGTCAGCAGGAGTTGGAGCAGGAACTGTTGAAGGGGCTCGCCTACCTCGAGACCTGCCGCGTGTGCGGCGAGCCGGGAACGGTGGAGCGCTGCGTGGGTTGCACGCAGGATCACGGGCTCGAAGCGGAGCCGGCGCTGGTCGCAGGATTCAAGGGCGCGAAGGACGGCGCTCGCCGGGTGGTTCGCCCGGTGCTCGTGCAGGTCCAAGAGCACTCGTAACCGTTGTCATGCACGCGCGTCCGGCTTGCCGGGCGCCTGGATCAGGTAGAACGCGAAAGGAGCACCACATGATCTCGCTCTCGCCGACAGCGGCGGACAAGGTGAAGGAACTGCTCACGGGCCGCGGCACGCCAGCGTCCGGACTGCGCGTCGGTGTGCGGGGCGGCGGCTGCTCGGGCACCTCGTACTTCATGGAGTTCTGCGAAGCGGACGCGCCCGTGCCCGGCGACGAGATCGTCGAGTCGAACGGCGTCAAGCTGGTCGTCGACTTGAAGTCCATGGTGCTTCTGGGTGGCACCGAGATCGATTATGTCGAGGGCCTGATGGGTGCGGGCTTCAAGTTCAACAACCCGAACGTCAAGCACAGCTGTGCTTGTGGCGAGAGCTTCTCGGCCTGACCTCGAACCGACTCGCGCGCCGCGATGCCCCGGATGGGAGCGTCCTGCGAGCGCGCGTCAACACCGGCCCCTAGGCCGGATGGGAATGTGACCGATGAACGGTGACCTGATCGTGAAAGACCTCCACGTCAGCGTGGAGGGCAAGGAGATCCTCAAGGGGATGTCGCTCGTGGTGAACAAGGGCGAGATCCATGCGCTCATGGGCCCGAATGGCTCGGGCAAGAGCACGTTCGCGAATACCCTCATGGGTCACCCCAAGTACGAAGTGACCTCGGGCGACATCCTGTTCAAGGGCGAGTCGATCCTCGAGAAGGAGACCGACGAGCGCGCCCGCATGGGCCTGTTCATGGCGTTCCAGTACCCGGTCGCGATCCCCGGTCTGACGTTCGGCTCGTTCCTGCGCGCCGCACTGAACACGCGCTTGGCGCCTTCGGGCGGCGAGGACGGCAAGATGCCGACCAAGAAGGGCATCCCGCCCAAGGAATTCCGCGAGCTCATGCGTTCCAAGATGAACCTGCTCAAGATGGACGAGAAGTTCGCGATGCGTTACCTGAACGACGGTTTCTCGGGCGGCGAGAAGAAGCGCGCCGAGATCCTCCAGATGGCGATCCTGAAGCCGGAGATCGCCATCATGGACGAGACCGACTCGGGTCTCGACATCGACGCGCTCAAGGTCGTGTCCGAGGGCGTCAACGCGCTGGCGGGCCCGGACCTGGGAGTGCTGGTGATCACGCACTACAACCGCATCCTCGATTACATCAAGCCGAGCAAGGTGCACGTCATGATCGACGGCCGCATCGCCACGAGCGGCGGCCCGGAGCTCGCCCTCGACCTCGAATCGCGCGGCTATGACTGGGTGCGCGAGGAAGTGAGCAGCAAGTGACCACCGAACCGCAGATGGACGCGCGTGACACCTACACCGAGAAGTACGGCTTCCACGACACCGAGCAGCACGTGTTCAAGTCCCGCAAGGGGCTCGATGCCGACATCGTGCGCCAGATCTCGCAGCTGAAGGGCGAGCCCGCATGGATGCTCGAGTACCGCTTGAAGTCGCTCGATATCTTCGAGAAGAAGCCGACCCCGATGTGGGGCGGTGACGTGTCCGCCATCGACTTCCAGGATATCTACTACTACGTGAAGCCGACGTCGGAAGAGGCCAAGTCGTGGGACGACGTGCCGGCCGACATGAAGCGGACGTTCGACAAGCTCGGCATTCCCGAGGCCGAGCAGAAGTTCCTGTCCGGTGTCGGTGCGCAGTACGACTCCGAGGTCGTCTACCACAAGATCCAGGCCTCGCTCGAGAAGCAGGGCGTGATCTTCCTGTCGACGGACCACGCGCTCAAGGAACACCCCGAGATGTTCAAGCAGTACTTCGGCACCGTGATCCCGTCGTCCGACAACAAGTACGCCGCGCTGAACTCGGCGGTGTGGTCGGGTGGCTCGTTCATCTACGTGCCCAAGGGCGTCAAGGTGGACATTCCGCTGCAGGCCTACTTCCGCATCAACACCAAGGACATGGGGCAGTTCGAGCGCACGTTGATCATCGTCGACGAAGACGCCTATGTGCACTACGTCGAGGGTTGCACGGCGCCGACCTATTCCAGCGACTCGCTGCATTCGGCCGTGGTCGAGATCATCGTCAAGAAGGGCGGCCGCTGCCGCTACACGACGATCCAGAACTGGTCGAACAACGTCTACAACCTGGTGACCAAGCGCGCCGTGGCTTACGCCAATGCCACCATGGAGTGGGTTGACGGAAATTTGGGCTCAAAGCTTACTATGAAATATCCGGCCATCTACATGATGGAGCCGGGCGCACATGGAGAAGTGCTGTCGATCGCCTTCGCGGGCAAGGGCCAGCATCAGGACGCGGGTGCGAAGGCCGTGCACTGCGCGCCGAACACCAGCAGCAAGATCATCTCGAAGTCGATCAGCAAGGACGGCGGTCGTGCCGGTTATCGTGGCCTCGTCAAGGTCATGAAGGGCGCGGTCAACTGCCGCAGCACCGTCAACTGTGACGCGCTCATCCTCGACGAGCACTCCCGTTCGGACACCTATCCGTACATGGAGATCGAAGAGGACCAGGTCACCATCGGCCACGAGGCCACGGTGTCCAAGATCGGCGACGAGCAGCTGTTCTACCTGATGGCGCGCGGCATTCCCGCAGAAGAAGCGGCGGCCATGATCGTCTCGGGATTCATCGAGCCGGTCGTCAAGGAGCTGCCCATGGAATACGCCGTCGAGATGAACCGGCTGATCCAGCTGCAGATGGAAGGGAGCGTCGGGTGAGCACACTCACTTCCAAGACGCCCACCGCACTCGCGGCGGGCTGGACCGAGCAGTCGATCGCGCGCGCGGTGGCCGCACGCGAAGGTGCATGGGCGCTGGAACGTCGCCGTGCCGCGATCGGGACCTTGAACACGTTGTCGCTCCCGAAGCGTGAGGACGAGCTGTGGCGTCGCACCGACTTCGGCACGCTCGAGCAGACGTTCGCCACGCTCGATCCATTCGTCGTGGCCGCCGCGGCGCGCAACATCGACGACCTGCCGCACGCGGTGATCGAGCGGCTGGCGGGAGAAGCGGGCAATGCGGCGGTGATCGTGCAGCGCGACTCCAGCGTCGTGCTGGAGCAGACCCACCCCGTGCTGCAGAAGCAGGGCATCACGGTGTGCTCGCTCGACCGCGCCACGCGCGAGCATGAGGCCTTGCTCAAGCCCTACTACGGCTCGCTGCTGCACGACGACTACGACTGGTACGCGGCTCTCGGCGCGTCGCTGCATCAGGGCGGCGCGTTCGTGCACGTGCCCAAGGGAGTCAAGGCCGAGCTGCCGGTGCGGTTGTTCCATTGGATCGACGGTGCGGGCCGTCTGGTCGCGCCACGCACGGTCGTGATCGTGGAAGACGGTGCCGAGGTCACGCTCGTCGAAGAGCAGCTGTCCGAGACGGTGGAAGGTGCGTCGTTCTATGCCGGTGGCACCGAGGTGTTCGTCGGACAGAACGCCAAGCTCACCTACGGACAGATCCAGGACTGGGGCCGGAACGTGTTCCACTATGGCAACGTGCGCGCCCAGGTCGGGCGCGACGCGGAGCTTCAGTGGATGCAGGTCATGGTCGGCGGCCGCATGACCAAGGCCAACGGCTGGTACAACCTGAACGGTCCGGGTGCGCGTGCGTTCGTGAACGGCTTCATGTTCGGCGACGCCCGCCAGCACTTCCACCTCCACACACTGCAGCGTCACCTTCAGCCGCACTGCACGAGTGACCTGCTCATCAAGTGCTGCCTCAAGGATCGCGCCCGCAGCGTGTACCAGGGGCTGATCCAGGTGGCCGTCGATGCCCAGCGCACCGACGCCTATCAGGCCAACCGCAATCTACTGCTGTCCAACCAGGCGCGCGCCGACAGCATCCCCGGCCTCGAGATCCTCGCGAACGATGTGCGCTGCACGCATGGCGCGACGATCGGCCACGTGGACGACGAGCAGCTCTACTACCTGATGACGCGCGGACTGCCGCGGCTCGAGGCGCAGCGCCTCGTGGTCGAGGGATTCTTCGCGCCGGTTCTGGATCGTATTCCGCTCGACGACGTGCGCGAACAACTCCG
>JANNWR010000086.1:0-3618 GCA_031408715.1 bacterium | reverse complement strand
AACAACGTCGTGCGCATCGTACGGGTCATCGGCCCGGTCGATGCCCAGACCATCAACGGCGATATCCAACTCGAGAAGCTGGCGTCCCCCAACGTGGATGCCAGCACGGTCAACGGCCGTGTGTATTTCGCCTCACCGTTCCAGCGCCGCGGCCGGTACGCGTTCGCCTCGCACTCCGGACAGGTGTACGTCGGGGTGCCCATCGACCAGCACGTCAACGTCACGGTGTCGTCGTTCAACGGCCAGGTCGAATCGAGTTTCCCCATGCCGATGCCGGCGCCCAAGGCGAGTCCGAGGGGCCGCTCGGTGCGATTCATGCTCGGCGAACTCGCGGATCTGCGGAATATCCCGGGGGTCGCGCACGCCCCGAAGGCGCCGCACTCACCGCGCGCACCGCGCGCGGCAACGCCCGAGGCCGCCGCACTCGAAGCACTCGGGGTGCCCGAGCTCGACCTGGAATCGTTCGGCGGACTGATCCAGCTGGCGTCCCAGGAAGAAGTATTGCTCGCGATCGATCGCGAACGCGCCGTGCTCGACAGCGCCCGCGCCAAGCTGCTTCGTGTCCGTCGCGACGAGCTGCGCACCCGTCGCGCCAGCGAACGACGCGCGGCACCCGTCCCGCCGGCCGACCCGCCCACGCCGGCGCCCGCACCGGACCACCGCTAGCGCTGCGGTTCGCGTAGCTGCGGTGAGCAGCCGTGCAATCTGCCCGGCGAGTGTCCGCTTCTGGGACGCGCGGTCCCATGGGCGAACACATCGCGCGTCGTGCGCGCCCCGGTGACGAACGCCAACTCACTGAGCGCGTGGCGTTTGCACGCGCGGTCGGCGTGGCCCGCTTCTTCCAACAGGCCATCGTGGTCTTCCGGCCAGTGCGGACCTGCGGGCAGCGGCAGCCTGCTTGTGGGTCCGCGCTTTCGCACACGCCACATCCATCGCCGTGAATCGCCCGTGGCACGCGGCGAGCCCCGATCTCGAGAAAGCTCCGACATGGACATCCCGCGCCAGAAGCCGAAGTCCAACCGCACGACGATCCTCATCGCGATCGGTGTGTTGGTGGTGGCGGGTACGGTCGGGCTGTCGCAACTGCGGCCGGCCGCACCCAGCATCGAGCGCGGCACGCTGTGGATCGACACGGTCAAGCGCGGCGAGATGCTGCGCCAGGTCCGTGGCAACGGCACGCTGGTGCCCGAGGACCTGCGCGTCGTCTCGGCGCTCACCGCCGGCCGCATCGATCGCGTCATCGTGCGCCCGGGTGCCAAGGTCGAAGTCGGCACGGTACTGCTCGAGATGAGCAACCCGGATGTGCAGCTGCAGGCGCTCGATGCCGAGCGCCAGGTGAAACTCGCCGAAGCCGACCTCGCCGCGCTGCGCGCCTCGCTCGAGGGCCAGCGGCTCGCGGCGGTGTCGAGTGTGGCGCAGGCCAAGCGTGCGGCCAACGAGGCCGAACGCTCGCTCAAGGTCGCCGAGCGGCTGGCGAGCGAAGGGCTGACGTCGAGCATGGACATCGACCGTGCGCGCGACAACCTCGAGGAAGCGCGCGACCGGCAGGACAGCGAGAAGCAGCAGCTCGAACTTCTGACCGAGTCATTGAAGGCACAGTTGGAGTTGCGCCGGTCCGAGGTCGACCGCCTGCGCGCCATCTCGCGCTTCCAGGGTGAGCGCGTCGCGTCGATGACCGTGCGCGCCGGGCAGAAAGGCGTGCTGCAGTCGCTGTCGCTGCAGCCCGGCCAGTGGGTCAATCCCGGTCAGGAGTTGGCGCGCGTCGCCGGTCAGGACCACCTGAAGGCCGTCGTGCGCATCCCCGAGACGCAGGCGCGCGACCTGGCGATAGGGCTCGTGGCCGAAGTCGACACGCGCAACGGCATCGTGAAGGGCCACGTCGCGCGCATCGATCCGGGTGCGCAGAGCGGCACCGTGGCGGTCGACATCGTGCTCGACGGCGCACTGCCGCGCGGATCGCGTCCGGACCTCTCGGTCGATGCCACCATCGAGATCGAGCGGCTGCCGGACGTGATCTACGTCGGCCGGCCCGCGGATGGCTCGAGTGAGACGACCGTGGGGTTGTTCGTGCTCGAGGCCGACGGCCACCATGCACGCCGCATCCCGGTCGATCTCGGGCGCGGCTCGGCCAACTCGATCGAAGTGCGCAAGGGCCTGAAACCGGGAGACCAGGTCATCCTGTCCGAGATGACGCGCTGGGACTCCGTCGACCGCGTGAAACTGCAGTAGCCACCAGGAGGAAGCCATGTCCGTGACGACGAACGAGAGTGTGAGCGCCAAGGTTGCCAAACCGGGTGAGCCCGGACGTGCCCTGCTGCGTCTCGATGACGTGAAGAAGGTTTTCTACACCGACGAGGTCGAGACGCATGCGCTCTCGGGCGTGCACATGGAGATCCAGCGCGGCGAGTACGTCTCGATCTCGGGCCCGTCCGGCTGCGGCAAGTCCACGCTGCTGTCGATCCTCGGGCTGCTCGACACGCCCAGCGATGGCCAGTACTGGCTCGACGGCAAGCCGGTGCAAAGTCTCGGCTTCACCGAGCGTGCGCGGATCCGCAATCGCGAGATCGGCTTCATCTTCCAGAGTTTCAACCTGATCGGCGACCTGTCGGTGTTCGAGAACGTCGAACTGCCGCTCACCTACCGCGGCATGCCGGCCGCCGAGCGCAAGCGCCGCGTCGGTGAAGCGCTCGAGCGTGTCAGCATGGCGCACCGCTCGAAGCACCTGCCGAGCCAGTTGTCGGGCGGCCAGCAGCAGCGTGTCGCCGTGGCGCGTGCGCTGGCCGGTGACCCGCTCATCCTGCTCGCCGACGAGCCCACAGGGAACCTCGATTCCACGAACGGTGAAGCGGTCATGGAGTTGCTGCGGGACCTGCACCAGCAGGGCAGCACCATCTGCATGGTGACGCACGACAACCGCTTCCTGCGTTACGCGCAGCGCAATATCCATCTGTTCGACGGCCGTGTCGTCGACGACAAGCGCGGGAACTGAAGCCCCGTGGCCCTGAACGACATCGCACGCGACTTCGCTCTCGCGGCACGCGCGCTGCGCCGCAATCGGTTGTTCAGCGTCATGGCGGTGGCTTCGTTGGCGGTGGCCATCGGTGCGAATGCGACGATCTTCGGGCTGGTCGATGCGGTGCTGTGGAAGCCGCTGCCGGGTACGCGCCAGTTACCGCTCGTCAGCGTGTACACGAGCGAGTCGGACGGCAACGGTTTCGGAGTGAACTCGTACCCGGCGTATCGCGACTTGCAGGCGCGGCGGGATGTCTTCGAGCGAGTGGGGGCGGCCGCACTCACGCCCATGCTGCTCACGGACGGCGAGCGCAGTGACCGCGCGCTCGGCATGATGGTGAGCGGGGATTGGTTCGGCACGCTGGGTGTCAGTGCCGCGCACGGCCGGCTGGTGCGGCCCGCCGACGACCGTGCACTGGGCGAGTCCCCGGTCGTGGTGCTTTCCGATGGTTTCTGGCGCCGGCGTTTCGCCTCGGCGGCGGACGTCGTGGGCCGGACGGTTCAACTCAATGGTCACTCCTGGCAGGTCGCCGGCGTGCTGCCCGCGACGTTCCGCGGCGTGTTCATGGGATTCACGCCCGATGTTTTCGTGCCGGCTGCCATGGA